>JAJXVP010000251.1 GCA_021782055.1 bacterium
GTTTCGTACCAAGGGGCAATGGGGTCAACTCCTTCTCGGCCAAAGAGGTTGTTGGCTTGGGTCGTCAGAGTCACTTGGGTTTGTTGGTAGGTTAGCAGGCTGGTCAACTGGCGCTCTTGGCGATTTAAGAATTTCATATCCGCTTGAAGGGGCCATAACAAATCCCAGGCAGTAAAGGTGCCGGGCCGGTTTAAACTCAGCTCGGCATCCGATTCAAGCACCCCAGAACTCAAGCTAGTGGTTTGGTTAGTCAGAGCGTTATCCGTGAACATTTCTGAAAAGGGCAGAGCGAAGATGCCGGGTGAAACACTGCCCAACTGTGCCCACGAGGCGCTCAACAAATCGGGCGTAGTTAAGCCGGCAGGATTTTGATTGATAAGGGTCAACGAGCGGGAGACACTGGGGGTGAACTTCCAGGGCGCCCCCCACAAGGTAACCAAAAACGGCCAGCCTGCCGACCAGGAGGTTTTTGGCCCCGCTAACCAAGGGGAACCCTGGGTTTGATCAGTTTCTAAATTCAGCTGTAGGTTCCAGCCCCAGGGACGGCTTTCTAACGAAGGGCTCTCGAGCCACGACAACGAGGCCATGGTCTGAGTGTAGTCGGGAACGTCGGTTCTCACCCTTAGCCAATCCCAGCTGTCTACCCATTGTTGGGCAAACGGGGCAAGGTTAAGGGCGGTATTGCGGATCTCATGCCAGGTCATTTGCGCACTCAAGCCGTCGGTGAGGGGAATAAAGGGGGCAAACCAACGGCTCCACGAAGCCTGGTAGTTTTGCTCAAGGCGAAGCGGGGGGCCTAACGCCGAGGCCGAGACATCCATGATGCCTAAGTCGGGCAAATCCAGGTGAGCTTCTTCGAGCCTTGAGCCGTAATCTGAGAATTTTTCAGAGAGTACCAGCGGGCCTAGGGGTAACGAAGCATCGTAGGCCCCATGGAGCTGGGAGGCCCCGGGGGTTGCCGCCATGGTGGTTTGCACATTCCACCGTGACCCTAAAATATTGGTAACAACATCGCTTTCGCCTGACCAGCTTGGTTGCGCCGCGGTACTTCCGCTCGTTGTGGTTGTGGCCGTCACTTGCGTGCCGCTGACCAGTGAAATATTTTGAACTTTCCAGGCTTGGGGCTGTTGCCAGGTTCCCGAGGCACGGACAGTTCCCTTCAGTTCCCAAAGCGGATCTTCGGCGTGAATTTCGGCAAAATAGGCCGTTACTCCCTGCGAGCCGCTTGAGCTTAAGGTCAGGTGGTCCCAATCCGAAGAGCTAGAGTCTAAGTGAACAGAACCTTGGGTAACACCGTCCACTTGCAGGGTCATCGCTTTAAGGTCGATTACAGCCTTGTGCCAGTTGGTGGTAGCGCCAGCGACGGGGTTCCAAGACACGCTCAGCCCGCGTCCCGAGGGGTCGGCGGCGGTCAGGGTCACTGTTCCGGGTAGACCTCCGGCATACCGGTAATAAAAGACAAGCTGGCCCCAGACCTGGTAGCGAAAGGGCGAGATGGTCGCGATCAGCGAGTAGTCAGAAGCGGCTAAAAGCTCCATGACCTGAATATTGAGGGCCGAGGCATTAAAGCGGTTTGAAATTTCGGGGTACAAGCTTTCGAGACTTTGGGGTGCGGGTGAGATTTCTGAAGTTTCGGGAATTTCGCGAACGGTAGTACCACTAGAGCCCGAAGTCGTTTGAGGGGCAAAGGCCGAGCCTTCAAACTCGGCCGATTCTGCCAGAACGCGAGCGGGGGTGCTCCAGGCTGACCCCGGGTTCACGACAACGATACGCCAGCCCCCTGCCGATCGTAAAAGAGCTCGCTCGGCATCGGTGAGGCGCAGTGTCAGTTCTTGCCAGTTTGTGTTGGTTAAACTTAAGGCCCCTGTAGGGTCAAGGCCGCCTTGAACGCCATCGGTGCCGTTCAACAGCGGGGTCAGTTCGCGGGTAAGCAAAGCGCCGTCTCGTGATAAAACCCCATCGCCGTTGCCATCATTGGTCCAGGTGGACCCTTCGGGTAATGGATAATCGACGGTTTCGCCGCGCGTTTGATCATAAAACGTCATGCCGGGACGGGTTCCTCCTGTGGTTTGCGCGACACTCCCTGTGCCATCAATGTCTTCGCCGACACTACCGGCTTGAAAAAATACTCGGGTGCCGGGGGGCAAGGTATCCGGTAGGCAGATATCTAAGCGGATCGCATCTGTCCCCGACAAATCGCGGGGTAGCCCGCGATCAAAGACCACTTGAGCACCAGCCCATTGATTGGCGCCTAACTGCGACTCGATACTGAGCACTCGATCGGTTTTTCCTTCGTAACCAAGCATCAGGTAGGGCCCTGTCCACCCGTTGCTTCCATAGGGGACTAAGGGGGCGTTGGGGTTTTCGTTACCGGGGCTACCGCCGTTTGCCAGAACCATGGCCCCCGAAAGGGGGTCAAGGCTCCAGTAGTCGCGGTAAAGGAGGGCCCCGCGATTAAAATCGGTAGCCGAAAACGTTGTTAAACCCGGGGTGTAGGACGAAGCCAGGGTTTGGGGAGCTTCAGAGGGTCTCATCGTTTGACTGCTCAGGTTAGCCGTGGTTCCTTGAGAATTTAACCCTGCCAATTCCCGGTAACCGGTACTGTCGGCCAGAACTGCCGCTCCGGTGGTGTTGACTAGCCAGCTCCAGTCACCGCTATGACCCTTCCATTCCAAAGCACTAGAAATCGAGCCGGGGGCTTGAGAATCTTGGGTGGTGAAACGGTTTTGTTGAAGGTTCCATTGAAAGCTTTCAGCGGCCTCAAGACTCTGATTGGTGCCCAAGTCCCAATGGTTCCCTTGGTAGAGGCGCAAGTCGGTTGGGGTCGAGAATTGGTTGGCTGTCTGGTAGGTCACGACAATTTGGTCCGAGTCGTACAGCGGAAGGCCTAAGTTCAGGGTCCCGGTAACCGGGTCATAAACGGCTCCAGGGACACTTTGGCCGTTTCGGGTTACGACAACACTCCCCGGTAAGATACCTGTTCCCAAATTGATCGAGTTTGAAACGGTCTGGGTCGCATACGAAGTTACCTGAATTTCGAGGTTGAGGGCGGGACCCTGTGGAGTCATCGTCGGGTTGGGTTTATACAAATCGCCGGGACTAGAGGTGGCATTCAAAAAGGGCAGGTTAGGGTAGGTTCCCGAGGTACTCGTCAAGGTAAAGAAATTTTGGCTAGGAATCCACGAAAAGGTATAACCCGAAAGAGGCGTCAACGAATCGTTATTGGTGACCGAGAACAGGGCATTAGCCTGAGTTCCGGCGGGCAATGGGTAGGTGTTTTTGTTTTCAAAGGGAGAATAGGAACCGGGAAGATAAAGCACATACCAAAATCCGCTTTGACCGGGCAAGCTCAACCCTTGATAGGTTTGGCCCGAGACAGGATCTTGAAAGGACGACGCGGCTCCGCTCCAAGTTACCAATAAGATTTTGGTGCTGGTAACAGGGAGCTGTACCAGACCATGAGTCCCGTCGAGATACACTTCGGCCGATGTCGCCGGTCGGACATGCAGACCACTCAGAGAACTTAACCAACCAGGGTCGCCAGAAGGAACGCTGGGGATAACAGTGCTACCGGCGGGGTCTTGAATCAGAACCGAGAGGGTCGTCGGTAAAGCAACCGAGGGTGGTAAGCTAAAAAAGCGGCCCCGGATCCAACTTGCGGGGTCAAGCACCGCCGTATTGGCTTCTCGTGACCCGTAAAAAGTTTTAGTGACGGTGTTATTATCTTCGTACCTGGCTAAAAAGTCATGCACCGACGACGGTGTTCCCAGCTCAAAGGCCAAGGCTGGGTTACCTTGTTGGCCCGCAGGTACCGGAAGATCCGCTCGCGAAGGAACCCCGATTGCGGTGCTTCCGAGCTTTGCCCAACGGAGGAGCTCGTTATCGCGTCCCAGGTAGCCGAGTAAAAAGGTGTTGTTGGTAAAGGCCCCATGGTAACCGACCTGAAAGTAGTACCGGTGGAGCAGCCACAAGGTCAGGTCAAAGTCAGGCAGCTGTTGAAAGATAAACCCCTGGTCATAACCAGGATACCCCATAAACGGGGCTGTTCCTTGTGACGAGAAACCAGCACCCCAGCCAAAACCCAAGTGTTCTGTCCAAGTACCCAAGGCGGTCGCTTGAAAATCGGCACTCCCTAATTGTGTTTGAAATAAGCTGGCTGGAGCCTCGGCGGGAGTGTTAGCCGCTTGTGAAAAAAGCAACCCAGGAACGCCAAGGCCAAAAAGAAGAAAAAAAAGCTTACAAGTCGTCGCGCGGAAAAAGGTACAGGTCTTTGATCCGGGTACTTTCGGTTGTATTGACGAAGTCCACAAAGTCATTCTCCGCGGTCAGAGTCAGT
>JAJXVP010000252.1 GCA_021782055.1 bacterium
CGCCAAGACCAAGTAACCCACCGACGAGAGCGCTGACGGCGCTTGCCATGGTTTGCTCAACCATACTGCTCCCGAGGCGGCGGGCGTTTCCAGCCGTAATCTGCGGCGCGACGATTTCGCACATGGTGTCGGCGCCGCCAATCCCCGTACCGACGATGGCACCGGTCTCCCAGTCAATTGACTCGGGATCGGGCAGGGCTAGTCCTGCGTCGCGCCAACAGTCCAGGGCGGCAATGCCGGCGTAAGTCATTGAGCTGTTCATCGCCATTAAAAGGTCGTCAGAAAAATATTGTTTTTTCAGATCCTCGATACCCTGAGGAATACCGCCGACTTGGCAACCAAACTTCAAATCTTTTAGCCTGTCATAATAGCGGATCCCTGAGCGGCCCTCGCGAAGGGCTGTTTCGTACTCGTTCAACCCGTGACCGTTGGGGGCCAGAACTCCCATTCCCGTAATCACAACGCGATTTGATTTAGACATTTTTGACTCCTACACCTGAGGCGGTCGCACTAGCGATCAATTGACCCTCGGTTGTCAGCATTTGCACTTCAGCGCGTAGCTTTTTACGTCGCCAGAAAATGAGTTTCCCTTGGATGAGCACAGTGGCTCCGGGAAGTACCGGTTGTCGAAACTCCACTTGGGCATCTGAAAACATCGTTAGCCAGTTATGATGCTCTTCAGGAGGGAGTTCAAGGCCTAACAGATAGATTCCCTGACAAACCACACCGACTTGACACATGGCTTCTAACAGGATGACTCCAGGTGTCACCGGTTTTCCTGGAAAATGGCCTTGGTAAAAGAACTCATCGGGACGAAAGGTATACCGGCCCACGATATGGTGAGCATCAACTTCAAGAATCTCGTCCACAAACCGAAAGGGGACCTGTTGAGGTAATAAGTCTAGAATTTGGGTTGTGGAGAGGGGCGTGTAGGTTTTAGCCTCCATAAAGTCCCCCGTTGATATGAAATACAGACCCTGTACAATACGAACCTTCCGCCACAAGAAACCGAACCAGGCGGGCGACCTCGACGGGTTGTCCCATTCTGCCCAGCGGAATGCGGGCAAGAATTCCTTGTTGAACTTCAGGTGACAAGGCACGTGTCATGGGGGTTTCGATAAATCCAGGAGCCACCGAGTTGACCAGGATATTATAGCTGGCAAGTTCTACAGCTAGCGTTTTTGTAAAGTTATCGAGTGCCGCCTTGGTCATTCCATAGACCGACTGCGCCGGGTTACCTGTACTACCAACGACACTCGAAATATTGATAATGTTTCCTGCCCGTTTGCGAATCATCAGCCGCAAAAGTTTTTTCGTGAGGTACCAAGCACTCCGGAGGTTGGTATCGATCAAGGTATCAAAATCGGAAAGTTTTGCCGAAAATAACGGAGCGTCGATCGCTATACCCGCGTTATTGACCAAAACGGCTAGACCATCTCGCGCTTTGATCTGTTCAAAGACAGCCTCAACGCCTGTTTCGGAGGCAAGGTCGCCTTCGACAACAAAAGCGTCAGGTAATTCTTTAGCCAGGCTTTCAGCCGCTTCTCGTCCATGAAAGAAATGTATGCCAACAGAAAAACCCGCCATGGCAAGTTCTCGGCTGATGGCAGAACCAAGACCTCCTGCACCACCCGTCACCAGGGCAATCGGTTTAGCCATCATCGTTTCATCACTCCCCCCACGGCTTGCGGTGAAAAATGGGGATAATTTTCATAGCGAATGCCTAAAAAGATTCCCACTTTCGCGTCTTTTAATTGGTAAATGAGCTCGTCATCGACAAAAACACGTCCTGTTCCCACCGCCATAGCGCTGCCTGCCGAGGGTAACTCTGTATACCTTCGGATATCTACCTCGTAGCGAACGACTTTGTTATGGGGCCGAATCTGTCCTAGGAATTCAATCTCTCCGACACCAAGGGCTCGACCGGCTCCCTTCGCCCCTCGAATTCCTGTATAAATTCCGAGCATCTGCCAGATGGCATCGACACCTAAACACCCTGGCTGAACAGGATCGGTACGAAAATGGCACTGAAAAAACCAAGCATCCATCTGGATATCTTGCTCAGCGACAATTCGTCCGCGGCTACCTTCGTGTTCAATCAGCGTAACGCGGTCTAACATCAACATGGGTGGGGCTGGCAGGTTGGCAAAGCCCCCTTCGGGCGGGTCCTCAACAAGGTTCCCCCAAGCTAGGGCCAGAAGCTCTTGCTTGTCGAGAGAAGTCTTTTTCAAGTAGTCCAGATATTTCATGATACATCCTTTGCGATGCGAATCACCGCCCCCCCCCAGGTAAGCCCCGAGCCCACTACCACAAGGATAATTTCGTCTCCGGCTACAAAGGACTCCCAATTCTGCGAAAGTACGCCAGGAGCACCTGCCGCGCCACAATTGCCAAAGTGGTCAACATTATAAAGATGCCGCTCCGGAGCAATGTTCATTCGGTCGCAGACAGATCGAAGCATGGTTAAGTTGGCTTGGTGGCCGATAAAATAGTGGTCGTGACGAGTCGTGGCCTGGCGGAGTTCCGTGAGGGTTTCTCCCGTTTTTCTGATAGCAAAGGCCTGCACGGCTGAACCTTGCTGGGTAAAATGTCCACCGGTTGGAATCATGACCTTCGGCCAACCTGAAGGGTCCGAATGCAGTGTCGTTGCCATCACCTGCATCCTCGCCGGAATTCGGGTTGAGACGATAGCCGCAGAAGTCCCATCGCCCCATAAAACTGCCGAACTTCGGTCGCGGTAATCGATAGTTCTCGTTGTATTTTCAGCGTTGACGATCAACACAAAGTCCGGAAGCGTTTCAGGTCGCTGTGAAGCGAGAAAATGAAGGGCCGCAGCAAAACTCGAACAGGCGGAGTTGAGGTCGAAAGCTGTAGCGGCTATACCCAGCTCAGCGGCAATTTGGCAAGCTTCGGCCGGTATCGTATTTTGTGGTGAACAACCGCCAGCAATGACCATGCCGACCTCTGTTGCCTTGAGTCCGGCGCGTTGAAGGGCCATGAGGCCGGCTTTTGCGCCTGTCTGCGCATTGGTGTAAATCGACGCTTCTTTTGCCGCTAAGGGATTAGCATTTTTTGATTGACGAAGGTAGTCTAGGGCTAAGACCGTGCGCCGAGAACTGATACCAACCCGTTCGGTAATCCACTCGTTGGTGGTACCGATATCCAGCTCTTCAAAAAAAGCATTGTCCAGAATGTTTTCGGGGTAAAAATGCCCCATCCCGTGGATAAAGAGCTTGATTTGATCAGACTCAACCGGCACTGATGCGTTCTCCGCCATCCACCCTAATCAAGGTGCCATTGATCCACGCTGCTTCGTCTGTACTCAACAGCGCAATGACATTGGCGACATCTTCGGGGACTGTGAGCCTTCGAAAGGGATTACGAAGCCTGGCCGTTGCCTTCATCGCTTCAGAGCCGGGGATCACCGCCAGGGCAGGGGTGTCTGTGACACCGGCCTGGATGATATTTGAACGAATGCCATAGGGGGCGAACTCAACGGCAATCGATCTTGAAACGGCTTCCATAGCAACTTTAGCCGCAGAAACGGCGGCATAACCCCTCCAGGCTACTTCATTCCCTTCGCTTGTCATGCCAAAGACTCGTGCGTCGGCAGCAAATAAACCTGTTGCGTGCAATTTTTGAACCCAGGTCAAAAGGCTTGTTCCCATGCTGTAGACAGTTCTTGTCATATCTTCATCTTCAATGCAAGTTTCACCGTAAACCGGTGGCAAAAGTGCTGTAAAATGGTCATTTCCGGAGGCTCGAAGCGCTTCAAGTGCGTTATGAACCTTATCTGGAGGACAATCCAGAGCCAAAGCGAGTTGTGAAATCGTTGCTTCCGCTTCGTCTTTGGTGCTAGAGGGGACCCGGACAAGGGGTTTTAGGTTGCCAAAGGCGATGGAATGCATCAAAACTCGGATACGACCGGTTGTACCCAAAGTCCTAGTCAAATTCTCGATGGTAGTTTGAATCCCTTCGGGGGACAAGGCGTCAAGGTTGAGGGCCATAAAGCCCGTTCCCGCTTGCCGAATAACAGCAAATTCTTGCTCAATTCTTTCCATCGCCCCTTTGCGATCACGGTGGATCACACAAACGCTAAGGCCTTCTTGAGCCAATTTTTTTGCAGTCGCCAAACCAAACCCGCTAGAGCCTCCCAAAATGAGCGCCCATTGATCTCTATGAAATTTTGTCACCAAGCTCCCTTTTCAGTCAGTCTTGAAGACTGAGGGGTGAAGCTTACCCCAGGATGAAGAATATTGCTATAGAGTCGTATAAGAAGACAAAAGGCTAGGACCTTATAAAGGAAAAAACCCGTCTTTAATGACGGGTTTTCTTT
>JAJXVP010000253.1 GCA_021782055.1 bacterium
TGGGCAACTAACCGAAGCAGTCCGCCGACGCCCCTACTCGGTGGTCTTGTTCGACGAAATTGAAAAAGCTCACCCTGATGTTTTCAACGTCCTTTTACAGCTTCTCGACGAAGGGCGTCTTACCGACGGTCAAGGGCGTCTGGTTGATTTTCGGCAAACCATCGTGATCATGACAAGCAACGTGGGTAGTGACCTGATCTTAGGTGCCGAAAAAACCGAAGACGTCGCCGACGAAGTGTTTGCGCGCCTTAAGGGGCTGTTCCGCCCCGAGTTCTTGAACCGTGTCGACGAGATGATTTTGTTCCACAAGCTTGGCAAACAGCACATCCTGGGCATCGTCGACCTCCAACTGCGCTTTTTACGCCAACGTCTCGTAGAACGCAAGTTGACCCTCGAAGTCACCGATGCGGCCAAACAGCACCTCGCAGACGAAGGCTGGGACCCGGCCTTTGGTGCCCGCCCCCTCAAACGAACCATCCAAAACTTACTGCAGAATCCCCTCTCGCGTCGGCTTTTGGAAGGAACCTTTGGTGAGGATGATCATATCGTTGTTGATGTTGGCTCTGAGGGTCTGAGTTTTACTTCTGATCGTTCAGCCGGGCGGTAAAGACCATGCCCAAACTGCAGCGAGTCCTGCTCATGCTTTTCGCGTGGCTGTGGGAGCAGCCCCAAACCTTATTGGGCGCCTGCCTTCGTCTGGCCTTTCAGGGGGCTGAGTATCGCTGGTTTAGGCTCGATGACGGCAAGTCCAACACCGGGCCCTTCGTCCTGCGCCTCAACGGCAACTGGGGGGCGTTCTGCCTAGGGCCAACTATCCTGATGGGCCTACCGGCAGGCTACCCCGGCCTCGAACCAATGCTTCGTCACGAAGCGGGGCACAGCCGTCAATCAAGACTTTTAGGCCCCTTGTACTTGGTGGTCATCGGCCTACCGTCACTCCTCTGGGCGGCCTGGTTCACCTGGAGGCGTGGACATGGGCACACCAAAGCGCCCCGCCCCTACGGTTGGTTTTATACCGAAGCCTGGGCTGACCGCTGGGCGTGGCGCGGCCCGGTTCCAGATTTAACGCAGTGTAATTCAAACTTCAGGTGACAACCCGTAGAGTTCAGAATACTTGGCGTTCAGGTATTCTAAAAATGGTCGCGCGCTTAAGGGCTGACCGGTCACCCGACGGCACAGCTCGCCGGCTGGGTAGACGGCTCCGTGTCTGTGAATATTGGTACGCAACCAAGCCAGGGTGGGCGCCACATTGCCTACGCGCAGTTGGTCGTCCCAATCAGGTAGGGCCTGGCGAAGGCGACCAGTGAACTGCGCCGCGTATAAGTTCCCCAGTGCGTAGGTAGGAAAATACCCCAGCCCCCCCATTGCCCAGTGAATATCTTGCAAACACCCCTCGGCGTCATTTTCGGGACGTACCCCCAACAGTTTTTGTGAAAGCTCATTCCACGCTGAGGGCACCTCGTCTGGGGTTAAGCTTCCGTCGAGCAACGCTGTCTCGAGGCGAAAGCGCAACAAGATATGCAAGGTATAGGTCACCTCGTCGGCCTCGACGCGAATCAACGACGGTTCAACCCGGTTGACTGCTCGATAAAACTTTTCGCCGTCGACGCCGGCCAGCGCCTCAGGAAAATGCCTTCTAAGGAGAGGAAAGCAGAACTCGGCGAAGGGACGAGAACGCGCCACCATATTTTCCCAGAAACGCGACTGACTTTCGTGCAGCCCCAACGAGGTCCCCGAGGCTAACGAAGTTTCGGCCAGCCGAGGGTCAAAGCCCTGTTCGTAGAGGGCATGGCCCGTTTCGTGGATAGCGCCAAAAAACGCCATGTTGAAAAAGTTTTCGTCCCAGCGAGTCGTAATTCGCACATCGTGGTAGCCCAAGGTGGTACAAAACGGATGGGCGGTGGTATCCAGCCGTCCTGCTCGACTGTCAAACCCCAGCAAACTCATCATTTCGCGGACAACAGCTTCTTGATGTTCACGAGGATACCTACGGTACAAAAACGAGGCGTCCTGGGGCGGTGCCTCTTTGATTCGCGCTGTAAGGCGGCTTACCCCCGGCTCAAGCTCGTCAAAAACCTGGCGCAATTCTTGCGTGGTAGAAAAAGGCTCATATTCTACTAAAAGCGCATCATAGGGCTCGTCGGTATAGCCAACGCGATCGGCCGTCTCGCGGGCCAGCTCGACCAGTTGACGCAGGTAAGGAGCAAATTGCTTAAAGTCCGAGTCACGGCGGGCCTGGGCCCACGCACTCTGGGCAAGCCCTACAAGACGGGCCTTACGTTCGGCAAATTCCAGGGACAATTTCGAGGAACGTTGATAATCACGGTGAAGCCGGTCCACGAGGGCCCGATCAATGTCACTAGGTAGCGTGGCGTCATGAAGGCCCGTCGTTATGGCCCCCAAGTGGGGCGAGGTTTTCGCTTCGTAGATCAAACCCTCTAACAGGGCTAGTTGTTCTGAACGCTCAAGTACCCCCTCAGGTGGCAAGTTGGTTTCTTGATCCCATTCCAACACGGCTTTGATGCGAGAAAGTCTCGTGGCGCGGCGATCAAGCTCTCTGAGTTCGGTTATTTGGCTTTCATTCGTTTGCGGTAGCATACCGCTATCCTAACACCAGGACTCAATTAGGAAAAGCGTTACCCGGAACTGGTGGCTTATGCTCTTGCGCTTCTGAGTTCCCTCTGTATAATTAGATAATCTGCGAACGATAGTCCAATTGCCTTTGGAGGCCCTTCCATGACCTTTTCTGACGTCGCCGACGCCGTCGATGCCGAAACTCTGCATCAAGGGAAAAACTTTCACACCCAGCAGATCCGCCATTTTTTAGCCTGCGACCTCATGAGTGATGTGCTAGTCACCGAAGAGGAAGAAGTTCTTTTGATTACCTCCCTACCCTCGGAACAAACCGCCCGAACGGCGGATATGGTGGGAGCCTGCGGTATCGTGCTGGTGAACGGCAAGTTACCCCAGGCAGGTCTCATTGAGCTGTGCCACAAGTTGGACTTGACCCTGCTCAAGACAGCCTTGTCTTGTTTTGATACCTGTTGGAGGTTGGGAGACAAACGCTCCCCGCGTGTATGATCCCCATCAACACCCTGCTTTCGCCTTCGTCAGTTTTGGAACTCATCTACCGACTAAAAGTCAAAGACGTGATGACCACGCAAGTGTGGCAGGCTCAAAGGGACACCCCGTTAAGAACCATCCAGGGTATGATGCGCGAAAATCGCATTTCGGGGGTCCCGATCGTCGACGAGGAGAGGCTGGTGGGTATCATCAGCGTGGATGACATCATCCGTGCCCTTGATCAAGGCTATATTGATTCACCGGCCAGTCTCCACATGTCCAAAAAGCTAGTGGTGCTAGAAGATGATATGCCGATCAGCTTTGCGATCAGCTATTTTGAAAAATACCGGTACGGGCGCTTTCCTGTCATCAACCGTGAGCACGCCCTGGTGGGTATTGTGACCAGCCGCGACATTATGTCGTGTTTGCTGATGGAGATGAACAAAACGGTTACTGAAATGGAGAACGAAGTAAACCGCCAAAAGGTGCCAGCCCCCGCCGACCAGTTGGAAAAGGTCTATCTGGTGCGTCAGTTTGATTATGAAAATGCGGGGCGTGCTTCGACCGAAATCAAAAAGCTTTTGCACGACCGAGGTGTGGACAAACCCACTCTGAGGCGGATCGCTGTTGCGGGGTACGAGCTTGAGATGAACCTGGTGAACCACTCGATCGGTGGGCAAATGGTTTTTTCGGTAACCCCCACCCAAGCGGTGATCGAGACCTTTGACAAAGGGCCCGGTATACCCGACCTCGATAAAGCGATGACCGAAGGTTTTTCAACGGCAAACGACTGGATCAGGTCTTTAGGCTTTGGCGCCGGTATGGGGCTGCCCAACACCAAGCGCGTCGCCGACGAGTTCGACATTCAGTCTCAAGTCGGCGAAGGAACCCACGTCAAAGCTGTGATCTACTTGGCAGGGGAGGCAACATGACCTTTCAGGATTTGACTAGCCTGCCCGGGGTTGAAGTACTCGTCGAAGCCAAAAACCCGGGGCAGCCTATCGAGGCCGCCTATACCAGCGACCTCTTAAGTGATGTAATGGCAAACGCTCCCGATAACAGCGTATTGATTACTTTGCAAGCGCACAAAAACACCGTGGCCTGCGCCTCTTTGGCGGGTATCGCCGCGATTCTGCTTACCGGCAATCATACAGCCCCACCGGATATGCTTGAGGCCGCCCGTGCCCAAGGCATAGGCATCCTCAGTGCCCGCGAAAACCAATTCCAGATATCCGTTATGGTGGGTTCGCTACTGTAC
>JAJXVP010000254.1 GCA_021782055.1 bacterium
ACAAGATCACCTCTACGCTGTTGAAAAGGAGGACGAACATGCCTGTCAAAAGCGAATGGCTAAGCAGTCGTGACCGTAGCGGTTTTCTGGCCTACCCCGAAAAAGTCAGAACACCCCTGCCGTCGGTGCTGGTTATCCAAGAAGTTTGGGGTGTTGACGCCCATATTGAAGATGTAACCCGACGGATCGCCGCCTCGGGGTACGTAGCTTATGCTCCTGATCTCTTATGTGAAAACGGTGAAAGACCCGCCAAAGTCTCAAGTGCGCGTATTGCTCTCGTGCAAGAGTTCCTCAATACCGCCCCACCCTCAATCTGGATGGACCCGGCGGCCCGCGAAGTGGAGCTAGAAAAACAGCCCGAACCCCGCCGCTCACAAATTCGCGAAACCTATCAATACCTGTTTACCCTTCCGGCAAAACTGCCCGCACTGGTACCTGTCCTTCGCGACGCAGTTCGTTTTGTTCAAGAGCGGCCTGAAAGCCGAGGACAAAAATCTGGCTGTGTGGGCTTTTGTATGGGAGGCGGACTTACCGCCCTTTTGGCCTGCGAAGAGCCTGAGCTCTCGGCCGCCGCGATTTTTTACGGTAGTTCTCCGGATCTCGCCAGCGCCAAAAACATTGCCTGCCCGGTGATCGGCTTTTACGCAGGCAACGATCCGCGTATTAACGCAGGTGTTCCCGCCTTTACCGAAGCCATGCACGCCCAGGGAAAACCGTTTGAGGCACATACCTACGACGGGGCCTATCACTCGTTCTTTAATGACACCGGCGGTCGCTATGACGTTAATGCAGCCCGAGATGCCTGGGCTCGGCTTTTAACTTTTTTTGGTCACCACTTGGTGACGTAAAGCCAAGATCTATGTCCACGTCCGTCCTTGTCATGGCTAAACCGGTTGGTCCTCAGTGCAATTTGGCCTGCGACTACTGCTATTATCTGAAAAAGAAAGCCAGTCTCACCCCAGGGCACATGACAGACGACCTCTTGGAAAGCTACATAAAACAGCGCCTGGAGCTTACTCCAGACGCAGCCCATTTTGAATGGCACGGCGGCGAGCCAACCCTAGCAGGGCTCGACTTTTACCAGAAAGTAGTTCGCCTGCAAAAAAAACATGCACGGCCTCGGCAAACGGTGACAAATGGCTTGCAAACCAATGGCGTCAAAATTGACAAACAGTGGGCAGATTTTTTGGCTCGCGAAAAGTTTTCGGTAGGGCTCAGCTTAGACGGTCCGCCAGATTGTCACAATGCATTTCGGCGCAAAGCCAAAGGCGGAGGGTCTTTTGACGAGGTGGTGACAGCCTACCGTCTGCTGCGTGAACGAGACGTCTTTGTTAACGTTCTGTGTGTGCTAAACGCGCGCAACGTGACCGAGCCCGACCGTCTTTGGGCGTTTTTCCGCGACCTGGGGGTGAAGTATCTTCAGTTTTTACCCTATGTCCCCCCAATGCCCCCACCGTACCAAAGCCCCTCACCAACAGCAGGGTCTCTTGCCACAGGGACGCTTGCGGCAACCACTCAGGCAATTGGCGACTTTCTGTGCCGGGTGTTTGATCTGTGGCTAGACGCAGGCGTAGGAAAAATGGTGATTCAAACTTTTGACGAGGCTTTACGCCCCCTGGTTGGCGTTCCGCATGCGTTGTGTGTTCACCGACCAGAGTGCGGCGATGTACCGGTTTTGGAACACGACGGCGGATTCTATGCCTGTGACCATTTTGTTGATCCGGAACACTTATGGGGTAACTTGCAAAATGTTTCGTTGTCAGCTTTAGCCGCCGACCCTCGGCAGGTGGCTTTTGGTCAAGCAAAAAACGCTTTGCCCCCCGTTTGCCGCGCTTGCGAGGTGCTTGAGTTTTGTCATGGGGGCTGTCCGAAAGACCGTGTCGACGGGCTGAACTGGTTGTGTCCTGCTTACCAAAAATTGTTCCGCCATATTCGCCCAGGCTTAACGGCTTTGGCTCGCCATCTTAAGACGGGCGCCAGTTTAAGGTCCTTCTCGTTCACCCCCGATTTTTACACACCGAAGTGAATTTTGTAACGCTTCAACGCTTGAATTGTGTGAAATTCAGCGCGCTGAAGGAGCACCTATGTTACGTTCATTATTTCGTTTTGCGGTGGTAGCCGGTCTGGCCTTTGCCGCCTTTTTCTCTGCCTCGCCTGTTTCTGCCGAGTCGGCCCCTGTCCAAGTGCCACAAGGCTTATTGGATGTTCAAAACGCTTTTCGTAATGTGGCCAAGCACGTCTTGCCGAGTGTCGTTGAAATTCTGACCACGTCAGAGATTCAACAATCTGCACCACAGTTCCCTACGTTCCCTAATTTTCCCAACACTCCGGAATTCCGCTACTTCTTTGGGCCGAACTTTCCTAACTTCGGGGGTCCCCAACAGCCTCAAAAGGAAAAAGTGGAAGGCTTAGGCAGTGGCGTCATGATCAAACGAAACGGCCCAACCGTGTATGTTCTGACCAACAACCATGTGGTGCATGGGGCCAAAACGATTGAAATTACGCTAAACGACGGCCGCAAGTACAAGGGCAAAATTGTCGGCACTGACCCCCGACGCGACCTCGCTTTAGTTTCTTTTGATGCAAAAAATGACCCTGGCATTGTGCTGGCAAAGCTGGGCAATTCTGATGACGTAGAAGTCGGCGATTGGGTCTTGGCGATAGGCAATCCCCTAGGTCTAGATTTTACAGTCACCCACGGGATCGTGAGTGCCCTGGGTAGGCACGGAGGCCCCAACAATGAAGATATGGATAGCTACATTCAGACAGACGCCCCCATCAACCGGGGTAACTCGGGAGGCGCTCTTGTCAACCTTGCTGGTGAGGTTATTGGGATCAACACCTGGATCGCCACCCCCAACGGGGCCAATGTTGGTCTAGGTTTTGCCATTCCTATCAATGAAGCAAAACGCCCAATTCAAGAATTTTTAACCAATGGCAAAGTGACCTACGGCTGGCTCGGTGCCTTAGTCAGCGACCTTACTCATGAAGCCGCCAAAGCTCTGGACTTGGGTACCACCAAAGGGTCGTTTATCCCCAGTGTATTTGACCACTCCCCTGCTGAAAAAGCGGGAATCCAACCTGGCGACTTTGTGACTGCCATCAACGGCAAGAAAATCACAGGAACAAATGACCTTGTCCAAACTGTGGGCAATCTCCCAGTAGGTCAAAAGGCCACCTTTACCCTTATTCGTGACGGAAAAGAGCTGACAAAAATCGTGACCATCGAGGCTCGCGCCAAAGAATCTGCTGTAGCCAAGATGCGCCTATGGCCTGGGCTGGACCTCGTTATGCTCAGTAGTGATGTACGTGATGAGTTGAACATTCCCAAAGATGAACATGGAGTTGCCGTCGCCCACGTTGAACCCCACTCCACGGCGGACATCGCCGGGCTTAAGACCGGCGATGTTATCAACAAGGTTAACGGGCATCAGGTGAACAATCTGTTGGATTTCTACCGAAGGTTTAACGCCGACCCGCACAACGTCACGCTAGGCTTCCTGCGTCAAGGTGTACAACTCAGCATCGGGATGTCACGATAGGATCGCGGAAGAAGCCTTATTCCACGGGTTACGGGGTACCAAAGAGGTGCCCCGACACCCGAACGCCCATCAAGGTGCTTTGAAAATCTGGTCGGCCGGGGTCTTCTCCGGCCGCACCGGCAACCACAAACAGAGGCACCAAGTGTTCACTGCGGGGGTGAGATTCCCTGCCCCCCGGCGCGCTGGCCCATTGAGCCAGCGTTCGTTTTCGCGCATCGGGATCGGTCAAAGCCACGGTTTGAGCCAGCCACTGGTCAAACTCGGCCGAGGCCTGACCGGCGCGACTTTCACCCCCCATTAGACCCCGCATGTTATGATAGCTCATTCCCGAACCGACGATCAGAACACCTTCGCTGCGCAAAGGTTCCAAGGCTCGTCCCAGCTCAAAGTGTGTGGCCGGGTCAAGGCTTTTGATTAACGACAGCTGGGCTACTGGTAACTTCGCCTCAGGAAACGCCACCATGAGGGGTACAAACGTCCCGTGATCGTACCCGCGTTGGGTTTCACGTGCCGGGGTAAAACCTGCTTGTTTCAAAAGCTTTTCTGCTCGGGCCGCCACTTCGGGACTGCCAGGAGCCGGCCATTTGAGGTCGTAGGTGTGCGGTGGAAAGCCATAATAGTCATAACGCATCCCGGGAGCTTGACCAAAATGCAAGGTGGGCGAAGGTTCTTCCCAGTGACCAGAAATCACCAAAAGAGCTTTGACTCGGTGCTTATACGTTGCCCCTACACCTTCCAAATAGGCGCGTAGACGACCGTGCCCTTCGGCGTCGCCAA
>JAJXVP010000255.1 GCA_021782055.1 bacterium
TGGTTTATTTCGTCAGATGTCTTTCCTTCGACGGCTTTAAAGCTATCGGGGGGTATTCGTATTGGGTTATTTTAACCCGGAAAAGTTTTCGTTCGTCCCCCCTCAGAGCCCTTTGGGCTTCTGAGGGGCTGAAGAGTCCGAATCTTAAGATTTGATCAAACTGGCTTTGATTTCTTTTCCGTGTTCGTTATTAAAGACAAGAAGGTATTGTTGGATGTCCCCGAACCATTTTTTCTGAACCAGACAAGCCGCTTTTCCAAGATAGCGAAAATGCCACGGTTCCCACATATAACCGGTGACCCCTTCCATGCCTTGAGGATAACTCAAAGAAAAGCCAAAGTCTTCGGCGTGGGCATCCATCCATTTCCCTTGAGCCGTTTTAGCAAAATCCGGGGTAATCGAACCAAAATCTGCCGCTAAACCAAGTTGGTGTTGACTTTCACCTGGACGTGCTGAATAGCGCTCAGCGGTAGCTAGCCCATCTTCATTCACGTAGTGCTGAAACAAATACCGCTGATACGACCACGAGCGGTAACACGAAGAAAACTCTAAGCGGACACCCGCCTTACGAGCAGCTCGACTCATTTCTAAAAGCACAGGAACGATTTCTTTGCGCATCTCTTCCGTAGGCCGGGACGTCCAAAGACCATAGCGGTTTAACCGGACCAAGTCTTTAGGCGCATACGTTTCGGGCAGGGCATGGCCTTTGTCCACCAAGACGAGTTGGTCCCAAGGCAGCGATAGCAAGGGCTTGTAATCTTCCAGAAACTCTCGGGGGTGCGCCAAAATGGGGCCCGCAATCGAGGGGGGAAGATCTGCAACCCAAGCCGTTAACTGACCTAAGGTAAGTTGAAAAGAGGGGTCAGGGTCGGCTTGGGCCCAAAGAGCCCCGCTCAGAGCGAGGCTCAAAATAACTAGAATGGAATATTTACGCATGCCTCAGCATGAAAGAATCTCCTGGGGGCGTCAAGTGTGAACGCCTAACATGATCTCCAGAACCTCTTCCATTCGGTTAATGGGCTGAAAATCCAGACCCTTGCGAATGTACTCTGGAATTTCTTCCCAATCTTTTTCATTGGCCTTGGGAAAGAGAACTTTTTTGACACCACTTCTGCGGGCTGCTATCACTTTCTCTTTTAACCCGCCAATGGGCATAACCTTTCCCGTTAAGGAAAGTTCCCCAGTCATAGCGATCTTGGGAGTTACTACCTTACCCACGGCTAACGAGGCCAAGGCTGTTGCCATGGTTACTCCTGCCGAGGGACCATCTTTGGGCGTTGCCCCTTCTGGTATATGCAGGTGGACTGACCAACGTTCAAAAAAGGCTTCACTGACGCCTAAGGCTTTGGCATGTGCATGAACCCAGGTATAGGCAATTTGAGCACTTTCTTTCATCACATCACCCATTCTTCCCGTCAGCCGTATTCCGCCTTTACCGGGTGTTTTTACGGCTTCAATGATCAAAACGGCACCGCCATAACTGGTCCAGGCTAAGCCCATGACCATGCCGGGATTGACCAAGGGAATGACCTCTTCTTCAGGGAAGGAGGCTCGTCCCAGGTACTCTTCTAAAGAGGCCGTATCTACCGTTAAAGGGAGGGCGACATTTTCGGTCACGACTTTGAGGGCTAATTTACGGTGTATGCGGTCGAGTGCTTTTTCAAAATTCCGCATGCCAGCTTCACGGGCATAGTGACGGCTAATTTCCGAAAGGGTTTTTTTCGTATACTTCACTTGATTCTTGCCCAAACCGGAGGCTTCTAAGCTTTTGGGAATCAGGTACTTTTGGGCAATGGCTACTTTTTCTTCTTCGATATAGCCCGAAAGCCGGATAATTTCCATGCGATCTAACAACGGCCGAGGAATAGTATCCAGGGCATTGGCTGTCGCGATAAATAAGACATGAGAGATATCAAACGGGAGGTCGACATAGTGATCTCGAAAGTTAATATTTTGTTCTGGGTCCAAGACTTCCAAGAGTGCACTGGAGGGGTCTCCTTGATAACTGGAGCCCAACTTGTCGATCTCATCAATCATAAACACAGGATTCCTGGAACCCGTAATTTTAAGACCTTGAATAATCTTACCTGGCATGGCCCCGACATAAGTACGTCGATGTCCCTTGATCTCGGCTTCATCTCGCATTCCCCCCACACTAAACCGAAAAAAAGGCCGTTTGAGAGCTTTGGCGATCGATTTTCCGATGCTGGTTTTACCGACTCCGGGTGGTCCGAGAAGTAAAACAATCGACCCTTTGCTGTCACTTTTGAGCTTTTTGACGGCTAAAAACTCAAGGATACGTTTTTTCACATCTTCAAGCCCGTAGTGGTCTTGATCCAGAACCCGTTTGGCAAAGGTCATGTCCACGGCTTCGGCAGATTCTTGCTTCCAGGGGAGGGCACAAATGGTTTCAAGGTAGTTTCTCGTGACGATAAACTCGCTGGAGTTGGGATCCATCAAAGCAAATTTTTCTAACTCTGAGGTAACGGTTTCTTTAAGTTCACCGCTAAATTGAAAAGACTCAATCTTTTCTTTGAACTTTTGATAGTCAGAAGTTTTGGCGTCTGAGGTTATCCCCAGTTCTTTCTGAATTGTTTTGAGTTCTTCTCGTAAAAAGAATTCTCGCTGGTTTTTTTCAAGTTTTTCATTGATTTGCTTAGAGATCTTTTTTTGTAATTTGACCAGTTCTTGTTCTTTTTTGATGGCTAACAAAACCTGTTGCATACGTTCGCGGACGTCGAGAGTTTCAAGTAACTTTTGCTGTTCATCTTTATTGATATTTAAGATGCTGGCGATGAAATCGGTCAGCTTCCCGGGCTGGTCAATGTTCACCATATTCAGGCGCATTTCTTCAGAAAATAAAGGATTATTTTCTGATAAGGTCTTCATATCTGCAAAGATTGAGCGCGTAAGAGCCTTAATTTCTTGTGAAAATTTTTCGTCAATAATTTCGTCGAGGTATTCCACTGCGGCGGTTCTAAAGGGCTCTTCGGTGAGCATTTTCTTGACTTGAAAGCGTTTGAGCGTGGTGACGAAGATATTGACTCCACCATCAGGTAGGTTGATTTTTTTGAGAATCTTCGCGGCGGTTCCAATCTCATACAGAACTTCGGCCGTTTCACCTTCTTCTGAATTTGCCTCTTGTTTGACTAACACTAAGCCCAAAACCTTTGAGCCGCTCATGGCGTCTTCAACCACGGCAACATCGGCTGGGTCAGTGATCATCAAAGGGGTGAAAATTCCTGGGAAAATGGGACGCATTTCCAAGGGAACAAGCGACAGCTTGTTAGGTAATAACTGATCAGCAGGGATTAAAGGGTTGTCACTCATGAGCTGAATTTAGAAAAAAAGAGGCTCGAAGGGCAAGTCCTCTGAGAAAATATGCTAAACTAAGGCGTGCCTGAACGTCGATTTACCGTGGAAGTGGTGATTCTCAAGACTTATCCCGTAGGGGAAACTCACCGTGGAGTCTTGGTTTTGTCCCGAGACCGAGGACCTCTTTCGTTGATGGCTTTTGGTGCCGAGAACCCCCGAAACCGGTTCCGTGCTCTTTTGTCACCTTTACGGCGACTAATGGTCTGTGTTTATCATGATCCCGTTAAAGATTCTTTTAAGATTGAAGAGGTGGAACTTTTGGCGGCCCATGAGGGGTTGGCAAAAGAGCCCCAACGTTTTTTTTCAGCGGCACGCTGGGCGGAGTTGATACGAAGCGCCCCCTCCTTGGAGCCAGGAGCCTTTGATCTGCTTTCTGAAGCTTTGCGTTTAGCTGAGCAGGTGTCCCCGGAAGGCCTCCTTCGATTAGAGACACAATTTTTATGGCGCTTAACAGAAGAGGCGGGGTTAAAACCGGATTTTTTGTACTGTGAAAGTTGCGGGACTCCGTTATTCGGGAGTAGTGTGAGTTTTTCAACGAATCCGTTGGCGGTCTTTTGTTCTCAGTGTTTGGTGGGCCACTGGACTCTGACACCCAAAGAAGTGGATTATTTGACGGCAACTTCAGTGCATTCGCTAGAAGATAGTCTTCTAGCACCGACTGAAACCTCAGCTTTGGAGCATCTCAGAGCTATTGCTTTTGAATTATGGAGCCAGATATTAGGACGAAAAATACCGCGTTACGGTTAAATGGCTAAAGGAGTGGGGGAATGAGGGCGGTGGAATTCATCTGGCAAAAACGACAAGGAAAGCGTCATACCCAACTAGAACTCGAAAGCTTCATTCAAGATTACGTCAAAGGGAATTTGCCCGATTATCAGATGTCAGCTTGGCTTATGGCGGTATTTTTTCAAGGCTTGGATTTTGAAGAA
>JAJXVP010000256.1:0-403 GCA_021782055.1 bacterium
CCATTGGCCAGAGTTTCGCGTCGTAGTTGCCGTGGTCGATGAAGAGGCCAAAGCGGTTTCGAGCCGTGTCGGGATGGAAGCCAGCCGCCGTACCAGTCCCTACTACCCCGCCTGGCTATCCACCAGCGAAGAGCTTTTGACCCAAGCCCAACAAGCTTTAACTGAGCGAAACTGGACTACCTTGGGACCCCTCATTCGTCAAAGCTACCTGCGCATGTTTGCCACGATGTTCACCAGCGAGCCGCCGTTGATCTATTGGAAACCACAAAGTTTGGCAATACTTCTCGAACTCGAAAAGGCGCGCTCTGAAGGCTTTGACGCTTGGGAAACGATGGACGCTGGACCTCAGGTCAAAATTTTTTGTCCCGCCGATCAAGCTCCCGCTTTGCAAACGCGCCTATCC
>JAJXVP010000256.1:413-4293 GCA_021782055.1 bacterium
CCTGGTGAGGGGCTGGTGCGCCACGTGGAGCACTCGACGTGAGGCGGATTCCTTCTTACCCGCTTCGACTTTCGGCACCGGGTAACCTTTTACTCGCCGGAGAATACGCCATCCTAGAACCCGGGGGCTTGGGTGTCGGGGCCGCTGTGGACGTCCGCTTAATCGGCACTCTCCAAGAAGCCTCCTCAACCCAGATTGAAAGTATTTGGCCGGGAGTACACTGGACGTGGTCACCCCAAAGTCACGCCGGCGAGTTTGTCGGGGCATTGTATGAGGCGTTAGGTTTACATGACCCCGGTGTACCGCCTTTTCATTTGACCCTAGATTCCTCGGCATTTTTTACCCAGGACGGCCGCAAGCTAGGTCTAGGCTCTTCGGCAGCCTTAGCGGTCGTGCTGACGGCTGTGGCACACCTGTTGAAGGAGTCCTGGGACGACTCAGCCGTTCCAGAGCCGAGACTTTACCAGTCGAAGCTTTTCAAGACGAAGCTGACACAACAGGCCATCCAAGCCCACCGCACCGCACAAGGCGGAAAAGGCTCGGGGTACGATGTTGCCGCCAGCTGTTGGGGCGGTCTGGGGCTTTTTACCGGCGGCAGAACCCCCAGTTGGACCCCCGCGTCCTGGAGTCTGCCGCCGTTCCGTCTATTTTCAGGACCAGAGGCAGTCAGAACCGTGTCGGCAATCGGGGCATACCAAGCCTGGAAAACCGCTCAGCCACACGAAGCTCAAGAGTTTCTTCGCCAGTCCAACTCAGCGGTCAAGCACTTTTTTAGCGCTAAAACTTGGTCAGAACGCCGCCTAGCCTGGGAAGATGCCAAACAGCTTTCGTTGTCGTTAGGACGGCAAATCGGTGTCAGTGCAGAACTCGAATCAACCTTTCCACCTTCGTATTTTGTCAAAGCTCTGGGGGCTGGCAATGAAAGCGGTCTCGTGGTGCAAGACGAGGGCAACCATGCCAATAACCATCCCCAGGACCAAGATTCAGGAGCACGGGCTCAGACCTTTCCGCTTCAATTAGCCGAAGACGGAGTTCGCCTTGAATAGGGCACACTTGACGAAGTCCCAGGGGGATCTCCCTCGGCAGACCCAAGCCCATGCCAAACTGCTCCTCTTTGGGGAGCACGCGGCGGTGTGGGGTCATCCCGCCGTGGGCTTAAGCCTGGCTTCCACCCTCACCCTCCGCTATGAGCCAGCACAGGATACCCCTTGGCAATGTCAGCTTCCCCCGGATTTAGGTTCACCCGAACACCAGCTCATCCTGCGGTTAATCGAAGTTTTTCAAACGCTAAGGACGTCCCGGGGGCTACCTGCTTTAAACCCGGGCCGTCTTCAAGTGGAGTCGAACATTCCACGAGGGGGCGGCTGGGGCTCTTCGGCGGCCTTATCGTCGGCCTTTGCCCGCCTTTTTTTACCCCAAGCCCCTTTAGAAGGCCCTGAATCTTTAGATGAGGCGGCTCGCGAAGGGGAAAAGCTCTTTCACGGTCGGCCGTCTGGTATTGATACGGCCTTAGCCTTGCGTGAAGGCTGGTGGTTCCTTGAGCGTGTTCACGAACAGTTAACACCTCTGCCTCTCCCCGACCGAACCCCGGCCTTAGTGGCCGGGGCGTTACCCCGGTTAACCACGACAAAAGCTTTGGTGGGCGGCATTGCCGAACGCCATACTCGTGACCCCGAGGGAACTTCGGCGCGGTTGACTCACCTTGGCGAACTCGCCCGCAGGGCACAACAAAGCCTCCAGGCTCCCAACTTTTCCCCCAAAATCCTTGGAAGCTTGTTTCAAGAGGCTCAAACCGTCCTGGCCGAACTCGGGGTATCGCACCCTGCCTTAGAGCAGGTCTTTACTGCCGCACAAGCTTGGGGTAGCTTGGGGGGAAAGCTTTCGGGAGCCGGCGGCGGCGGGGCCTTTGTTCTGATTTTCCCCGACACCGAGACAGCCCTCGCCGCTTGTGAACAGCTCCAGAAGTTTTTTCCCCAAGCCTTTTGGGCCGCGCCCCCCCAGGTGGTGCAGGCTTCAACACGCCAGAACCCGCGAGAAAGCTTATGAGCACGCCCCCCAAGGCACGAGCCTTTGACTTGTACTTAACCCGGCACGGACAAACGTTCTGGAACCAAGAAAAACGTCTTCAAGGCCGCAAAAACTCCCCCCTCACCGAACTTGGTCAGCTCCAGGCTCAAGCCTTGGGCCGTCGGCTAAGCCGCCTTTCCCTCGAGGCTTTATGGTCGTCGTCAGCCCCACGGGCCCTCCAGACCGCACACCTGTTGTCAGCTCAGCGTGAAGTTCCTCTACCGGTGCAAAGTTTGGATGAGCTACAAGAAATTCATTTGGGAGCGTGGGAAGGCTTGACCAAAGAAACCGTTTGGGAACGCTGGGGCGAAGAAGCTCGGGCGTTTTGGCATCACCCCGAACGTTGGCGACCCTGGGGGGGAGAAACCTGGAAACAGGTTCAAGATCGAGTCCTCAACGCTGTGGCCCGCATCGTTCAGTCGGGCCAAAGTGCGGTGGTGGTCTCGCATGGTATGACGATTCAAATCTTTTTATGGAGTCTGTCGGGGGAAGGCCCCCAGGCGCTGTATCAGCACCCTGTAGTCCATCAAGCCTCCCTCACACAGGTGAGGGTTTATCCCGAGAGGGATCGAAGGGAATGGGAAATCGTGAGCCGGGATGACCGAGACCACCTGGCGGGACTGGTTTCAGCCCAACAGGTGGTCTAGAGGTTACTTCTTAGGCGCGGGAGCCTTGGCAGGAGGCTCAATATCCAGCAAGCTCACATCAAAAATCAGGGTGCTGTTCGGAGGGATTCGGCTTCCCGCTCCACGAGCACCGTAGGCTAATTTTGAAGGAATGAAGAAGCGGTACTTACTCCCAACGGGCATCAGCTGAATGCCTTCAGTCCAACCGGGAATGACACCCGAAAGGGGGAATACAGCAGGTTCCTTGCGGTCAATGGAACTATCAAACTTTGTCCCGTCCGTCAGGGTGCCGACATAGTCGACCTTAACGGTGTCGGTGGCCTTGGGCTTGGGTCCGGTACCTTGTTGCAGGACTTCGTATTGCAGACCGCTGGGGGTGGTTATGACACCAGGTTTCTTGGCATTGTCAGCCAGGAACTTATCTTCTTTTACCGCATTAGCATCGGCCACTTTTTTCTGAGCGGCCTGAAGGTAGGCTTGTACCGCTTCATTGGCTTGCTCTGGGGTCACTTTGGCGTGGTTTTTATCCATGACATCTTTCATGCCCTGGACAAACGAATCATAGTCCACCGAAACAGAAGTCTGCTTCAGGTTGGTGCCGATGAGAACACCAAAGTCGTAACTTGCGTCAGACTCATTGGGAACACCGGGCTTAGCCGAAGCATCCGGTTTAGCTTGGCAGGAGGCCAGCAAAAGGGCTGCTGCCAGCAATGCAAACAACTTCATATATCTTTCCTTATCGAGGAGATTTCTTCCTTTGCCGAAACAACAAAAGCTTGGGTCAAGTTAGCCTCTTTTGGAAAAAACCTCAAGATGCACAATTGCCCCAACTTTGACTACTTCCCTGAGTCGGACCCTTGGCTTGGAGCCTGATCAGGGGCTTTCGGCGCAGGTTTTTCGATGTCCAAAAGCGTCACGTCAAAAATCAAAGCACTGTTGGGGGGAATTCTCCCGCCTGCACCACGAGTTCCGTAGGCCAGCTTGGACGGAATATAGAATCGGTATTCGCTCCCCACCGGCATCAATTGAATCGCCTCGGTCCAACCGGGAATCACTTCGGACAAGGGGAATACCGCAGGTTCTTTGCGGTCAATCGAGCTGTCAAACTTTGTCCCGTCAATCAAGGTTCCCACATAGTCAACTTTAACCGTATCTGAGGCGACGGGCTTGGGGCCAGTGCCCTGCTT
>JAJXVP010000257.1 GCA_021782055.1 bacterium
ACGCGGCGGCTATCCACGCTCCGGCAAAAATCACCGAAACCACAAACAACGGCTTTTCGGCCTGTTCATACTTTCGTCGAAACACAATCAGCAGGTGAAGTAAAAAAACAATCGGCACCGACACCCAGGGTGAAACCCCAAAGATTTGAAACCCGATGGCTGCTCCGGTGTATTCGACGATATAACTGACAATGTCGACTACCGCCATCGGAATGGCCGCTAGAACGGCGATGCGCTTGCTAAAGTGTTCGCGGATGAGCTCGCCCAAGCCCTTTCCGGTAACCGCGCCCACTCGGCCAGCCACCTCTTGAATCAAAAACAACGGCACGGTCAAGGCCATCACGAACCAGATGAGTTTGGTTCCGTATTGAGCCCCACTCTGGGCCGCAGTGATGACACTGGCGGCATCCACATCGGCTATCATGACCAGCCAAGCCGGACCCCACACTTTAAGAAGGTTCCATAGCCGAAACTTGGCAGCTTTCTCGACAGCGATGTTCATCACCCACTCCTTGTGTCAAAATAACACCAAAGTGGCCGGGTTGGTCAAGAGTTAATCTTGATTAACTTTAACATTCTGGATATCTGAGTCCTCCAGTGCTATACTGTTGATATCCGAAAGGCCTTGGGGTACAGGATAAGGAGTAAGTCATGGCTCTCAAGCGACGCATTATTTACGCACTGGGCGCATTGAGCCTTTTCGCTTCTTGTTCTTCACCAGTTTCGTCCGTCACCGTCAAAGCAAAACCTACGCTCTACGCCTCGTTGGGTCAGTATAGCTATCAGGTTTCAAGCTACATCACCCCCAGCAAGATTGAATCTTTATTGAATAGCAATTCAGGTTTTTTTGTTTACAACTATCAACCCAGTTCAACGACGTCTGCATCGTCAACAAGTATTGTTCCGCAAGAGTACCTTTTGCGCTTTCCTCTTTTGTCAGTTCCTTTGAACGTGGGAGCTAGTCTTGCGAATCTTAATTTGTCAAATTCCGTTAACGCAACGTTACCGGCTCAAAGCTTTTCGATTCCTAGCATTTCTCAATCCGTATCGGTGACAAATTCCTTCGATGTTAGTGCCGTTCTCCGTAACTCAGTGAACAACGGGTTAAGCCCCCAGTCCGCCCAAACGGTTGAAACCGGCCTGGCCTCTCCTCCCCCAGCTACCATTTCGCTTCCCCTTACGCTGTCAACATTCAGTACGGCCACAGTCGCCACGGGTTCCTTAAATTTAACATTTGGTCCCCTGAGTGGTACCACTGCTAGCTACACCTTCACTCTCACCAGAATCTCGTTAATTAGTAATGGACAAACCCTAAGCACCACAGCTTCCAACGTGAATCTTTTAGTGGGCGGCACGGCAAATTTACCTTTTGCGGCGTCAACGACGCTTCCTAACTCGTTTCAGGTTGTGCTGACCGCTTCTACGTCTGGCGGTACGGCAGGTCATGTCGACACGTTCACGATGCAAGCCGCTCTGTCCAACGACTTTTCGATTTCTTCGGCTAGCGGCGTAAACTTTTCGACAGTGCTACCACTGCCGGCAACAACACTCCCTTTCAATGCCACCAGCAATTTTGTCAGCGCGACTGTTGCGTCGGGAAACGGCCAAATGGTCTTTAGTCCGGGGAATCTTCCCACTGCCTGGTCCGGATTTACTCAAAATACGTCAATTGGGGTTTCGCAAACCGGCGGTCTCAACCTTAACCAGTCAGGGAGTGGCCCCCTCACTCTCGATCTTTCGAATCAAACCGTCTCAGGTAGTACCATCAGTTTAACAGGCAACACTACGATCAATGCTATCAATGCTACCTTATCCGGCCTGAGTGGTCCCGTGCCCATCGCCAACAGTGCCGCTATAAGTATCACCGAGTTTTCTTCTGTGGTAGTTAAAGTCAGTTCTAGCTTTACGCCCAGTGTCGTTATTGATGATAACCTGCAAAGCACTTTATCACCTCAAGACTTTCAAAAATGGCAATGGCTTAATTGGGTCGATTTTACTTCGTTGGGTTACTCTGTATCCTTCACAAGCAATCTCCCTGCAGGAAACGACATGAGTATGACCGTTAACTCACAAGCTTTTGGTGTATCCCAAACTCAAACCATTCCTTCTGGTTCCCCGACAAATCCAGTGACGCTGAACTTTCTTAGTGGAAGTACGACGACCCCTTACCGGTATATTCCTTCGCATAATTATGGCCCCGGAGCTTGGGTTATTGATATGGGTATGAGTCTTCAACCAAAGAGTTGGAATCCCAACACGGGGGAGCTCACACTTTTCAATATTATCCCCGGGACGACCCTTGGGTTTTCTGCGACCATTACTCCTGTAATAACGTGGAGCCAAGCCAACCTCAGCCCGCCTGCCGGAGGTTACAGCGGCAACTTCCCCGCGAGCGGAGGATATAATCTCAGTGTTCTCAGTAAATACCTAGGAACGAATTTTCTTTTTCCACCAATTCCGGCCTACCTGTATTTCAGTGGTCTCCCTACATCATCAATCAACGGAATGTCGTCTCATATCCAGGCGCAATACACCGCCAACGGGATTTTAACCACGACGGATTTACTGGGAACATCTACGACACCGGCCAATGTGGTTATGTTGGCAAGTTCCCCCACCTTTCCGCCAGACGGTGGCACGGTGACCAGTATTCCCACTCCCTCAAGTGCCACTATTACTGACCTGAGCCCTCCATTTAACGCCAAACCGGCGGATTTAACTTTTGGGTATTCTATGAATATGAGCAGTGTGACCATCACCTATGCCGAGGCGACAGCTCCAGGTGCTCAGAATCTAGAGGCGGATCTTGTGGTTCCCCTACCCATGCAGTTTATTATCCCCGCGAGCGGTGCCAGCCTTAACTTTAACAGCGGGACGTCTGACTTTTTTGGCCGCACTGGCCCCACAAGCAACACCGTCAACAATCTGCTTGGCCAGCTGACTTCGGTGACGGTATCCCTCAACCTAGACAACACGACTGGACTAACAGGTTCTGCCGTGTTTTCGGACAGCTCCGGCTTTTCAAAAACCTTGACGCTAGCGACCGGGCCGACCAGCATTCAGTTTCAGCTCACCGCTGCGGACATCTCTCATATCATCAATACAATTCCCTTTGCCCCTTCACTTCAAGTGACCCTGAATCCCAGTGGAGCCGCCGAGACCGTAACACTGCCGGCTAATGGGATTTCGGGTACCGCTTCTGTGACAGCAGTGGCCGATATCAATCAGACTTACAACTTTTAAGGGGCCAGCTATGAAAATCTTTCCGCTAGTAGTTGCCTTCTTTCTCGGTTTATTTCTGAGTTCATCGCTTTGGGCAGAGTGGCCTGACAGAGTAGTGGAATTAGATGTTCATAGTGAAGCTGGGATCAGTAACAACTACTTCCCAATTTCTGCGTTCTTTAATAATCCCTTGGTGGTCGACTTCAATGCGATGGCGCAAACCCTAAATCCAGAGGGGTTTACCGTATCGACGTTAGCTAATAGCCAGGTTAGATTATCAATTACTCCCACCAATGACCTTCAATTTGGACTTTTTGGCGGGGCAGAAATCTATGGTCTGGCCACAATTCCTGAGGCAATTTTATCATTCCTCGCCAACGGAACCGGACCGAATGGCTCAACATCTTCAGCCGGTTGGACTCCACAAAATTTTAAAGGGGACGTTTTTTTTGATTTCGGGCTCAATGCTGGCTTAAAGTGGAAAAAATGGCACTTCAGTTTAAGTCCGACATATTTTGTTCCTTTACTACACATCGATGCTATTAACGTTTCCTACTCCTTGTCCACCTCATCGTCAGGAACGACAGCTATAACACAAGCCACCATTCCCGTTTACAGCGTCGTCGGACTCCCTAACTCTACCTCCTCGACCATCGGGCCTCCTCAAATCTCAGGGGGCTTTGATCTCACGGCAGAAGCCGATTATGCGTTCTACCCTTGGTTAACCGTGGGGGGAAGGTTAGTTAACCTCCCCTTAGTTCCGGCACAAATGACACAGGGCTCGATCTTACAAGCCACCGAAACCGTAACAACCGTAGACCCGTCGACCAACTCGGGGAATCCCTTTAAAACCACCTCGACAAGCTCCTGGACCCAAACCCTGGGGACGATCAGTGTGATTCGCCCGTTTGAAGCACGGGCCGTGGTTTCGTTGTACCCGTTCAGTGACCCCTGGTTGTCCTTCACCCCCAGTCTTGGTGTAGGGGTTTGGAACGGCGTTTACCTCATCGGCGGCCTCAAAATGGTCATAGACGGACGCCATTGGGCCCACCTGAGTTTTAACTC
>JAJXVP010000030.1 GCA_021782055.1 bacterium
GCCTAAAAGGAGATTCTTACAGAATGAAAGACCGATTGAAAATAGGGGTCGTTGACCCGGAATAATCAAATAAAAGCGGAACCTGGCCGCCGGTGAAAAGCGGAACTTCTAAACCGTTGTTGACAATCGACCCAGCACTTATTATTAATCACCAGGCCTTCTTGGCAGATATGGCCGTTATTCTCCTCATCTTATTTTTAGCTAGTCTGGCACTTTCGCTGCCCTTGGCTTTTTGGTTGGGTTCAAGGATTTCTCATCCTTTAAAAATTTTAGTCAAAGAAACCCAACAAGCAGAAACAGGAAATTGGACTTGGTCAGTTCCCTCGAACGCACCGCGCGAAGTTCAAACCCTCGCCCAGGAATTCCAACGACTGGGAGTTTCACTAAAAGCCAGCGAGGATCGTCAAAATGAACTTATCGCCGATGCAGCGCACGAACTTCGAACACCGCTTACTGTTATCAGAGGAACGCTAGAGGCCATGCTCGACGGCATTTTTCCCCTAGACAAGAATACGCTCGAAAATGTTTATTCTGAAACCCAACGGCTAGAGAAAATTGTTGAATCCATGCGTCAGCTTCAAGATTTGCGAACAAAGAAAGTCAAACCCACTTGGTTTATGTGGCGGGCCCTAATTGACCAGGTGGTGGGGTTGTTTCAGGCCTCTGCCCACGAGAATCATCAAACCATCATTGTCCGATGTGCCGAAAAAATCCAAGGCTGGGGAGAAAGCGAAGGAGTCATCCAAGTACTAATCAATTTGCTCTCGAATGCCCTCCGTTATACACCACAGGGCGGTACGATTGCATTTGAGGTTATCTCAGTTTCTCTGGGAACTCAACTTTCTGTTGAGGATTCAGGTCCTGGGGTTCCGATTCATGAACGAGAACATATCTTTGAACGTTTTGTTCGCTTGGACCCCTCCCGATCGGAAAAAACGGGAGCTCGAGGGTTAGGCTTAGCTATTACTCGCGAAATCGTTCTTAGGCATTCGGGTTCCATTCGTGTCATCGAGGCCCCTACCGGTGGAGCTCGCTTTGAAGTGATTTTTCCGAACGCCACAGGCAATTTCCTTTCTTAGCTAGGCGCACTTCCCCTCACTCTGTCACTCCGTCAAAACCTCAGTCTTTCAAATCCTCACGCATAGTACGATACTCTTCCTGTGAGATTTCGCCGCGCGCATAGCGTTTCTTTAACACTTCCAAAGCGCTTTCTTCACGCTGATGAGATCGATCGGTTCTGTTAACGAGACGAATTCCTAAAACAATCACCACTGCCAGCACGGCCACCATGACCAAGCCCATCACCCAGCCTCCCCAGCCAAAATATCCGGGCATGCCCCAACCCCAATTTCCCCACATAATTTTACCTCCATTTTTATTCTACCAAACCCTTGTGAACCGTTTATGAAGTTTTTTTCTTCGTAGAAGGACAACGCTTCACACTTGGTTCACATTGAGGTTTTATGGTATTCAAAGGAGGATATTATGAAAAAGAAAGCCCTAGTTTTGGCAGTTGAGCCTGAAACTCTTACCATTGCGGTGAACGGCAATGATGACGCTTCGGGCCCTGTCGCGGCTTGTTGTATAGTCCCCTCGCAGAAGCTCGAAGTTAAAAATCCGTGGGGTGCGGCAGTACAGCCCGGCGAAGAGGTATGGATGACCGACGGCTTAGGTTCCATGGTCGGTGCCGGTTTGCTTTTTGTTATCCTTCCTGTTGTTTTGTATGGCATCGGCAGTGTACTGTGGGCACTTCTCGGCGGTTTAGCCGGTGTCGTTCTCGGTCTTGTTTTAGGTTACTTTTTTCTAAAAAGCCAGCACCTGGGGCAATACCCCAAGGTGCTGGCAAGAATACCCTCCGCCGATGTTTCGGTTTAGTTGTAGGTCTGTATATTGCTGGTGCTGTTCGCAGCGGTTCCTAGACCGTTGATCAGGTGATCAATTGTTCCGGTTCCCCCCAACGAGACAGTCGTAAGGTCTTGCATGCTACCCAGCAGAGCCGAAGGAACTTCGATGGCGTTGGTCAGTTGAACAGTAGGGTTTACATTGAAGAAACAGTACACCCCTAGACCCATCGCCAGGTGCGAGCTCACCGTATCAGCCACCTTAAACGAGGGGTAGCCATACTCAGAGCCATCCATCCAAGCGGCTTGGGTCGGGACGTCATAGGGCTCTTCACTTTGGTAAAAATACACTTGTCCCCCATTGCCGTTCCACAGGGTTTGTTCTTTTTGATAGTGTTCCACCGCTAACCCGTAGATCGTAACGTTTTGACCGTTCACAACCAGCCCATGATCGGCAGGGTTCACCGTCCAGCCGACGTTCGCGGTACTGCTACCATGATCGGCACGCCAAATCCAGAAATCGTCGCCAATAACATTGTTACTGTTGATCTCGAGACTTTCGGTAGTGGTTCCCGGAGCGGCTCCTCCAACCCGGAAGAACAGATCGGATAACAGGATGGGGTTGGCGGCATGGTTGGCTGAGCTACCCGCTGGACCAACTTGCAGTTGATAGGGAGACCCAGGACCTGCATCAAATAAGATACCCGCAATTTCTACACCGTCCACATCGGCAACCGTCATGGCTGGTGCTTGTGTTGTATTTATTAACGTCGCCAGACCAATTCCCAGTACGATGGTATTGGGGTTAGTTACCCTTAGGGTGTCATTCAAACTATAGACCCCAGGGGTTAACAACAGATTTTTGCCTGCTGCTAGGGCGGCGTTCAGCGTCGCGGCCGTATCGGTCGACGCTTGGGCAACATAGAACTGCGAAATCGGGATCGACGTTCCGGGGGTGTTCCCGTTAAGCCAACTTACACCCTGCGAAGCACTTCGCAAGGACGGTACAAAGACGTTGTAGTTCCCTGAAGAATCGATGTACAAGTAGGGCTTTTCTTTAACGACCGGAGTTTGGGCGACCGTGGTATTGGGAGGATTGGGGAAGGTTGTTGCCGGGGCATTCACATCCCCGACATAAACCATGTTCCACACGCTACCGTTCCAGCTTGACCACTGCGAGTTACGTGACAGCCACTGCTGTTGTCCACCCGAGTTAACCTGGCCATCGACCAAGGTGTCCCCCATAAAGCCCCCGCTGGCCCAGCCACTGGCACCGGTATTGGGGTTAATATCAAACAACCACAGCCCGCCTTTCACATGCACCCGGCGTAACGGACAGGCTTGGGACACCGCCCACATATCGGTCCCATTGGTGGGGGTCACCGCGATATTCTCGGCTCCTCGCCAAAAGTTGTTGGTTACGTTCATGTTAGGGTCATACGAACCATCGGCTTGGATAGAGCCCACAATCTGTGTTGCGTCAGGTGATTGTCCTAAACCCAGAATTTGGGTGTAGTACCCGACGTTGACATTCACATTGTAGGTCCCCGGTTTGAACATAATCGCATACCGCTGTGAGCCGAACTGATTGGTCTTTTGCGACGCGTACACGGCATCAACCTGAGACTGTATGGTCGATGCAGACATGCTAGGGTCCATGATCAGAACGTTAGGACCGAAATTAACAGGGCCGGCAGGTGCCCAATCGGCATAGGCGGTTAGGTTGCCTGTCAACACGGTCGACGAAGTAATGGCTGTTCCCGCGCCGTTTGTTCCAGAAAACCAACCGACCAAGTTATAACCCGTTTTGGTGGGAGTAGGAAAGCTCACCCCTGCGGCCCCCAAAGTTGTTCCCGAGGGAACTGACACCGAAGAAGCCGAAGGTGTTCCCCCCTGCGTGTCAAAAGACAAGGTGTAGGACGTGTTCGTTCCTGGCGCAGCATAAACACGCACCCAATCAACATCGAGAGTTTGGGGTGAGACTGTCGAAGCGGTTGGGTTACCAGGCCAGTTGCCACCCACTGCTAGGTTGAGCAACAAGTAGTTGGGGTTCTGAAACGTGGTCCCGGTTGTACTGTCGGGGGTGACAGACCCTGTTTGAACGCCGTCGACATAATAGGTAATGCTGGTTGGGGTCCAAACCACACCAAAGGTATGGAACGCATCCGAGAACTTACCTGTGGGCAAAGTATAGACCTCAGGCTGAGTGCTGGCGGCGGCGTTGGTCGCGCTGCTTAGCCAATGCAAGGTTCCATAAACCGTCGAGTCGCTGAGGGTTGCACCCGACGGTGAAACACCGGTGCCACCAATCATCTCCATAATATCGGTTTCACCACAGGCGGGCCAACCTACCGAGTTTTGATTGGTGCCTAACATCCAGAAGGCTGGCCACATGCCATTGCCTGAAGGAAGTTTCATCCGGGCTTCGATCTTTCCGTAGGTGAAGCTTTGCAACCCCAAGGTTTTTAATCGTGCTGAGGTCCAATTCCCCTGAGCATCCTTTTGAGCTGTAATGACCAAACACGAATCGGTGGACGACCCATCGGCAACATTTTGGATCGAGGCGTTTGTGGTCGTGTAGGTTTCAAGTTCATTATTCCCCCAGCCACCTGCTCCTGTATCAAAGGTCCATTTGGTGGGGTCGACTGTTGATCCGTTAAACTCATCGTCCCAGAGAAGTTGGCCACCGTACCAGGGGTCACCCGTTGAAGTGATTGGTGAAGGTGTCGGCGTCGGTGTGGGTATCGGACTAGGAGACGGTGTGGGTGTGGGTGCCGCATAGGTGAAAGAACCCCACGATGTGACGTTCGACAAGCTACCCTGCGGAACGTTAGTTTGGACGCCATTGGCAGTAACTAAGACGTCAATATAAATTTGTGCACCGGCAACAAAGGTGGCATTATTACACGTGGCTGACCAATTACCGTTGGTATTTGTCATCGCCTGGTTGGCAACCACAAGGCCAGTCCCATTCCCTTGGGAAACATACAGGAAAGCGGAAGAAATCGCCGTAGTCGGGGCATACGAAACCGTCAGATCACCTGCCGTCATATTCGTCAATGTTAACGTACCATTTACTCCGCTCACCGTTAGATTTCCAGGGGTTGGGCTGGGCGATGGGCTCGGTGATGGAGATGGAGATGGGGCGGAACCGTAGGTAAACGAGGCCCAGGAGGTCACGTTTGACAAATTCCCCTGGGGAACGTTGGTCTGGACACCGTTTGCCGTTGTGAGAACGTCTACATAGATAACAGCCCCAGACGAAAAGGAGGCATTGGAGCAGGATGCCGTCCAGATACCGGAGTTATTGGTCATCGCTTGATTAGCGACCACTAACCCGGTACCGTTTCCCTGTGAAACATACAACGCCGCAGAAGAAATGCTTGTCGAAGGCGCATACGTAACGGTTAAATTGCCCCCGGTCATGTTTGTCATTTCTAGACTGCCATTGGCACCCGAAACGGTGAGTCCTGTGCTTACCGGTGTTGGGGTTGGCGAGACTGTTGGGGATGGGGTTGAAGCGGCATAGGTAAAGGACATCCATGTCGCCACATTTGAAAGACTGCCACTGGGGAGTGTAGTTTCGACCCCGTTGTTGTTCTGTTCCAAAGCAACGTAAATTAGCGCGCCGCTGGTATAGCTGGCGTTACTAAATGTATACGAATACGTTCCAGCGCTAAAATTCATATTTTGAGCCGCAAGAACCAACCCTGTACCGTTTCCCTGCGACAGGTACAGTTGAACCGAAGTGTATTGCGTCCCTGGGGTGTAAGTCACCGTCAAGGATGTGTTGGTCATATTTGTGACCGAAATCGAACCTGAACTACCACTCAACGTGACATCACGCGCTACGGCGTGATTCTGTGCGATGTTCAGGGGCGACTGACAAGCAGTCAAAAGTAGCACTAGCGCTGTCAAACCAGCAACCAGTAGCCGTTTTAACGTCAGCATAAAGGCCTCCTAAAAAAAACTTACCTTAGTCTAGGGGCAGATTTGTATGCTGACTGTACGACTTAAGGTCTAAAAATATTACGATCATTAGTCGTAAAGTTTGTTTACACAAGAATCCTGGCTTCCAAAACCCATTGAAACTGCAAACTAACCAAAGACACTTTGCTATGCGGTTTTAAAAATCCCCTGTTCTTTGAGGTAAGAAAATCCTAAGAAATTTATAAGCTTTCATGCTTTCAAAATCGTCTATAACTAACCAACGGAGGAATTTGTGAAAAAACTTTTGCTTTTGGCATTTTCTGTCGTTCTCCTGGGACTCGGGGGAACAACTTTTGCGCAAGAGGCGCCTGTGGGCCCTCACAAACAGCCCTACTGGTCCGCTTTGGGACTGACTCAGGATCAAATGAGCCGTGTCAAGTCGATCTTTGAGGGCTCGAAAGCGTTTATCCGCGTCGAACGAGCTAAGCTCGGGGTGGTTAAAGCAAAGATTCGGCTAGCCATGACTTCGTCCGCACCCGACCTTAAAGCCGTCGATGCCCTTGTCGATCAACAAATGGAACTCACCGCGGCTATCGAGAAAAATATGCTGGAAGCCGCTGCCAAGATTCATACTTTAGTCGGCGACCAAGCCTACTATGAACTCAAGGCAAAATTCTTTCAGCATCACCATCATTGGCACCAAGAGCATCACGAATTTGACTAAACGCTTGTACTAGTTCCATGCCGGCCGTCTCTTACCTCGTTCTGGGTACATTATTGGCGTACTACACGGAAGCCAGTGATGCTGCCCTGATAGTAGGGGTCGAGGATGAGGCGGCCGGCTATGGTACAGTAGGACGCAACGAAGTCCCAACTGCCGCCTTGGGCCACACGGTACAAGCCCGAGGCCCCTCCCTGATAATCAGTTGTCGCTATCGTCGGGTAGATTCCAATCCAGTCCCATTCCCATTCCATGACGTTCCCACTGAGGTCAAAAATTCCTAACTCGTTGGCGCTTTTCATGCCAACGGGTTGGGTTGAAATGTTATCATTGGAGTAGTACCAAGCATAATTCCCGATGTTCGCTTGCCCACCACGAGGCTCGTCGCTTCCCGCATAGCCCTTTTCAAAACCAAGAACGTTGATTCCTTGGACAATATCACCCGAAAGCCCGTCGCTCATACCACCCATTGCCGCCCACAGATACTGCATTTCGGTGGGTAAGCGGTAGCCGTTGGCACCGTCGTTGATGGTCGCGGCGTCCCATTTAAGATTGTTATATCTAGGAATGTGCGAAAAGCGCAGGCTAGACCAGTTCGATACCGTCGAAACGGAGTAAACAGGAGTCAACCCCTCAAGCAAACTGAGCTTATTGCAAAACGTGATGGCCATATACCAGTTGACATTTTGTACAGGGTCAGACGTTCCCCTCGAGACTGAGGTGACACTTGGGTCAGCACCCATCACTGACCAAAACTGCTCTCGGGTTATCAGGTTGGCACTCATATAAAAGGTACTTTCGGTCATATTCGGCCCGTCGGCTCGCAGGGTGAACGTTCCCCCTGCGACAGGAGCCATCGTTCCAATTGTGGGAGAGCTCAAAAACGGCAATGGACTCATACGGATCGTAACAGGATTTGTTACCCCGCCTTGAACGGTTACGCCCTGTGTTAAGCCCGTCCATTCCACCGCATTACTGGCATTGTACGCATACGCCCAAAAGTCGGTTGGCCCCGTGGCAGTAACCAGAAACCTCCCCCTCCAGGAGGAGTACCCTTTGACCAAGGTCCCTGTTCCTTCGCTGGCGCCGTTTTGAATAGCGACAATCAAAACTCTGGAAACAGAGCCATCACTCATGATTCCTGGTGAAGAATTGGGTGACACGACCCTAACTGTGACCGAAGAGTCTTCAGACGAGTCTTCACTTGCCTGAGCCTGAGCAGGGGCACTAGCCAAAAGAGTCATCAAGGCCAGAAAAATAACCCCGAGTTTTCTTGGCGCTACGAGCTGTCTTCCTATCACTACCAATCAAACCAACGGAAGTGCCGTCAGTTTCAAATCCTCACGAAATTATTTTTCGCCTTTGGGGTTCAAACGTGCGGAATAGCCGCCTGTCCGGCGGCCAACCGGGCAATCGGTACACGGTAGGGCGAACATGAAACATAATTCATCGCCAAGCTGTGACAGAACTTAACAGATTCAAGCTCACCGCCATGCTCTCCACAGATTCCGACTTTAAGGTGTGGGCGTACGCGGCGGCCTTGATCGATAGCCATCGCCATCAGTTTTCCGACACCTTCTTGATCGAGGGTGTAGAAAGGATCTTGGCGAAAGATCGCCGCCCGGTGTTCGTCCACATAATCGGGAAGGAATCTGCCGGCATCGTCTCGCGAAATTCCTAGCGTCATCTGGGTTAGATCGTTGGTTCCGAACGAAAAGAACTCGGCCTTTTCGGCAAGACCGTCAGCAAGCAAAGCGGCACGAGGAGTCTCTATCATACAACCGACCTCGTAGCGAAGATCGAGCCCCGAGTCTTTGATCAGTTCATCGGCGACTTTGCGTGTACGCGCCTCCAAAAAAGCAAATTCGCGCCGATCGATTACCAGAGGATGCATAATTTCGGGAAAGACCTCGATGTCGTGCCGAACGCAAACCAACGCCGCTTCAATGATGGCTTTTACCTGCATGTCAAGAATTTCGGGAAAGGTAATGCAAAGCCGACAACCACGATGCCCTAGCATCGGGTTCTGCTCGTGCAGACGCTCGACGTGCAGGCGGATCGCTTCAAAACTTTTGCCAGTTGCCTGTGCTAGAGCCCTCTGCCCCGCTTCGTCATGAGGTACGAACTCGTGCAACGGAGGGTCAAGGAGCCTAATGGTGACCGGAAGTCCCGCCATAGCACGAAAAATCCCGATAAAGTCCTCTTTTTGAAGGGGCATCAGGGCATCGAGAGCCGTTTGCCGCTCCTGCGGCGTCGTCGCAACGATCATCTTCCGCAAGGCAAGGATTCTCTCTTCAGAATCAAAAAACATGTGCTCCGTTCGGCAAAGTCCCACACCTTGGGCCCCCAGTTCCCTGGCTTTGACAGCGTCGTACGGGGTATCGACGTTGGCCCAAACCTCCAGGCTACGGAAGGCATCAGCCCAGCCCATCAGCGTCTTAAACGCTTCGGAAGGTTCAGATCGCACCAGAGCCAGACTGCCTCGGTAAACGTCGCCAGTTGAACCGTTAAGCGTTATCGCTTCACCGTCGTGGACGACAAGACTGCCCACGTGAAAGAGCTTTTCCTCGTAGTCGACCTCCAGCGTCTCACAACCGACAATACAGCACTTGCCCCAGCCCCGGGCAACAACCGCAGCGTGACTGGTCTTGCCTCCCGTCGCGGTTAAAATGCCCTTGGCGGAGTGCATACCACCGACGTCTTCTGGGCTGGTTTCTTTTCGAACAAGAATGACCGCTTCGCCGCTTGCCGCCCGCTGTTCGGCATCCTTGGCGGTGAAGGCGACTTTACCCGACGCAGCACCAGGAACAGCATCGATGCCCCGTGCCAGCCAGGCGTCCTTAAGTTTCTCTTGTTCCGACGGGGCAATCACGGGGTAGAATAGTCCTTCGACATCTTTGTCACGAATGCGGAGCACGGCCTCGGCCTTGCTGATCAGACCTTCTTTAACCATGTCGACAGCAATTTGAAAGGCGGCCGAGGGCGAGCGCTTCCCCGTCCGACACTGAAGCATATAAAGCTTGCCTTCTTCGACCGTAAATTCGAGGTCCTGCATGTCACGGTAGTGAGCTTCTAGTCGTCGACGAACTTCGAGCAACTGACGGTAAGACTCTGGTTCACTCTTTTCAAACTCACAAAGCGTCATGGGAGTCCGAATCCCAGCCACGACATCTTCACCTTGTGCATTCGGCAGGTAATCGCCGTAAAAGACATTTTCGCCACGGCTTGGGTCGCGGGTGAAACAGACGCCAGTTCCCGAGCGCTCGGCCAGGTTTCCGAAAACCATCTGGACAACACTCACGGCGGTTCCTGCCACACCGGTGATCTTTTCGACCTCGCGGTAGGTAACGGCCTTGGGTGCCGACCAGCTTTCGAAAACCGCCGTGATGGCTCCCCATAACTGGACTTGCGGGTCCTGCGGAAAGTCTTCGCCGGTGTGCTGACGGTACAGGTTCTTAAAACGAGGCAAAAGCTCGTCGAGTTCCTTTTCGTTGACTTGGATGTCTTGGATCCTCTTGCCCGCCTCGACCCCTAAGCGGGGACGCGTCAGCCTGTTTTTAATCTCTTGAAAAATCTTGTCAAATTGTTCTGCAGGAACACCCTTTGCCGTCGAGCCGTACATGCTGATAAAACGTCGATAGGCATCCAGCGCGAAACGCCGTTTTCCTGTCAAAAGAGCAAGACCTTCGACCGTTTCGTCATTGAGACCCAGGTTCAGAATCGTTTCCATCATTCCCGGCATTGATACTGGGGCTCCTGACCTCACCGAAACTAACAGTGGATTCTTGGGGTCGCCTAACGTCTTGCCTGTCGTGGCCTCAAGTTTTTTCAGGTGGCCGGCGACCTCTGTGCGAAGAGAGGCAGGGTATTGTCGGCCATTCTTATAGAAAAGGTCGCAGACCTCTGTCGTGATGGTGAACCCCGCAGGAACGGGCAAACCAATACTCGTCATTTCGGCTAGACCGGCACCTTTACCGCCTAGCAGCGCTTTCATCTGGCCCGAGCCCTCGGCCCGTCCCGCGCCAAACGAAAATACATACTTCGTTACTTCGCCCATGGTTTCCTCCTCGTCCATGTGGCTCGGCATTGTCCAAACATGGACTTTCTTTCAGCCTCAACCCCGTACTCCAGATTGTCAAGCGGGCCCTCGTAAGCTAACAATCACATGGCAAGAATTGTTATCAAACCGGACTAAACCGTCCTCAATTTCGATCGAAAAGCGCCCTCCCCCTTCTTCAAGAACGGAAACAACGCAGGGAACGAGAACCGACACGAAAGGTTCGTGGTGAGCCTCAAAAGTCCGCCAACCGCTCGGATCGCACACATGGCATGCGACAGCCATTCCTTCATAGCAGAGGCGATCAACCGACACAATCGAAAGCAAAAAACTATTCATTGCGAGGCCATCTGGGTTGCCTTTCGGCGGACGTCTTCGACAGTTCCCACCATCACGAACGCTTGTTCAGAGATGTCGTCGAGCCTCCCTTCGAGAATTTCTTCGAACGACCGAATTGTGTCCTCGAGAGGAACGAACACGCCAGGGGAACCTGTAAAATGTTCGGCCACAAAGAAAGGCTGAGAGAGGAACTTTTGAATCTTGCGGGCACGAAACACGGTGGTCCGATCGTCTTCCGAAAGCTCATCCATGCCCATGATGGCAATGATGTCTTGCAAGTTCTTGTAAACTTGAAGAACTTCTTGAACACGACGAGCCGTACGGTAGTGCCGGTCGCCAACGATTTCAGGCGAGAGCATCCTCGAAAACGAAGAAAGCGGATCGACGGCCGGGTAAATGCCGGCCTCGACGAGAGCGCGCGACAGGTTGGTCGTTGCATCTAAGTGCGAAAAAGTAACGGCTGGCGCGGGGTCGGTGTAGTCATCGGCGGGAACGTAAACGGCTTGCACCGAAGTGACCGAACCTCGACGGGTCGACGTGATGCGTTCTTGCAGACGACCAAGCTCGGAGGCCAGTGTGGGTTGGTAACCTACCGCCGAGGGGATACGTTCGAGCAGTGCCGAAACCTCGGCTCCCGCTTGGACGAACCTGAAAATATTGTCAAGAAACAACAGAACATCCTGATTCATTTCGTCGCGGAAGTACTCGGCAACACTCATCGCCGCCAGAGCAACTCGGGCGCGGGCCCCCGGGGGTTCGTTCATCTGGCCGAACAGCAGTGCGGTTCTATCGATCACGCCGGATTCTTTCATCTCGCCCAGCAGAGCCGTTCCCTCACGAGTTCTTTCGCCGACGCCGCAGAAGACGGAATACCCACCGTGGCTTTTTGCAATGTTGTTGATCAGTTCCATCACAAGTACGGTCTTGCCAACACCGGCCCCGCCGAAAAGACCGATTTTACCACCCTTCATGTAAGGGGCCAAGAGGTCGATGACCTTGATGCCTGTTACCAGGATGTCATTTGAAGTGCTCATCTCGGCGAAAGTCGGGCAAGCGCGGTGAATGGGGTATCTAAATGAACTCTCGATTGGCCCACGCTCGTCAAGGGGTTGGCCAACCACGTTCATGACCCGGCCCAGAGTGGCCTTTCCGACGGGGACGGTGATCGGAGACGAGGTCGAGGTTACCTCTAAACCTCGCCGAAGTCCTTCAGTCGAATCCATGGCAATTGTCCTAACCACCCCATCGCCGAGGTGCTGGCTAACTTCGAGAACTAAATTGTCTTGTTTTTCGCCAAGTGAAGCGTTGTGAACCGTCAAGGCAGTGAGGATGGGCGGCAGGGCCTGGCGTTCAAAGCGCACGTCAACAACAGGGCCTAGAATTTGAACTACCGTTCCCAGAAGTGTCTTCATGGCCTCGACCTTTTCATCGCTTCTTTACCCGAAACGATTTCGATGATTTCGCCGGTGATTCCGGCCTGGCGTGCCCGGTTTTGTTCTTTTACCGCCTGAGTCGTGAGGTCTCGGGCATTCTTTGACGCATTGTCCATTGCGGTTCTCCGCGCGGCCTGCTCACTGATCGCCGAATGGGCGAAGGCCACAGCGAGCAGGTAGCGGACAGCAAGACGTAAACCCTTTTCATCAAAGGTTGGGTCGGACCCTGAATTTTGTTCCACCAGAGAACTTTGTTCAACCAGCTTCGCCAACGGTAAGATAGTCCGTTCTTGTGTTATCTGCCTTAACATCGAAACAAACCGATTGTAGATGAGCTCGACTGTGCCAACCTCCCCTGTCAAAAACTGGTCCACAATATGGTCGGCCAGTTCCCGTAACTCTGAGACCGTAGGCTCTTTTGCAAGCTTCTGCTGGACTACCCTGTAGCCGCGTCGGCGTGCATAGGCAGAGCCCTTGTTACCGATACAGACGAGCTCCACCGTTTTACCGACGTTCTCGGTATCCCGGACGAAGCGGTCGAGCACCCTGTGCACCGAATGGTTATGAGCCCCGCACAAACCCCGATCCGAGGTAAAAACCACGGCCAGATTTTTGCTGGCTCTTCCCTGAACTGCTGCCGAAAAGGCCTCCTCTTGCAAAACGAGCGGCGGCGTTGCCAACAACCAGCCCGAGAGTTCACTTTCGAACTTTTCAAGAGCGGCCTGTTTTTCAACCAGCTTGCGAAATCGCAAACTGGCGATCGTATTCATCGCCCCTGTAACCTTCTGGATGTTGGTCAGCGAGGCAATTCGTTGTTGAAGATCTGACCTGCTGGGCATCTGGTCACCTCACTGTCTTCCTCGGTCGAGGATCATCTGTCGAAGGTCCTCGCTGGACACCTCAAGAGCATTCTTTTGAAACGTTAGGTCTGTAAAAAGCGCCGCCAACGCGGCAAGAACCACCAGGGTGAAATGCCTTTGGTCAGAAGATCCCGCCAAGAAAAACATCAGACGAACGCTGGGTACGGTTGGGAAATCAACGCCCTGCCGCGAGCGGACAAGGACAAGTTCTAAGGCTCCCTTTTGCCCGGTGGTCGTTGAAAGAAGCGCGAAGCCCGGTGGAACTGCGGACGATATAACGGCCTCGCGCCTCATGAGGTCATCAAAGAGCGCCTGGGCCGAGACGCCTAGCCTTTCGGCAAGACGACGCGATGCCTCACGACAGACTTCGATATGATCAATAGCCTCGACTTCGACAATCGGACAAGCCTGAAAGAGCTTTTGTAAGCGATCTTGCTCCAGAAGGTCGCGTCCATTCACAATATCTTCGAGTTCTTTTTCTAGGGAGGGTCTGGCCAACTCACGGCTGGTCAATTTTTGTACCAACTGCAAGGCTTCGGGACGAGCGGTACTTTGACCTAAAACCATCGCCAAGTTCACGGCGTAACCGGCCTCTACCCCGTTCGAGATAGCCTCGGGTCCTAACGTCGCTTCGAACGCGTTGAACAGCTCTTCCACTTCTTCGCTAAGCTGGACATCAAACTGCCCCGCCGCACGAAGTCGAGCCATAAAGGGCGCCCCCGGCCCATCGAGGTAGGCAAAAAGTTGCTCCTGGAAAAGGCGCAGTTTGTCGACGGGGTAGCGGTCCAGCCGACCCGAGACACCGGCGCGAAGAATCATCACCTGCTGGTAAACCTCCAGCGGAGCGTATTGCTCTTGTTTTAAAAGCTCGGTCAGCCGTTCGCCTCGGTCAAGGTGACGCCGTGTCGCGACATCCAATTCGGACGAAAACTGCAAGAAGGCCGCAAGCTCTCGAAATTGGGCCAAGTCGATCCGCAAAGAACCGGCGACTTGTTTCATTGCTTTGACCTGCGCCTCGCCTCCGACACGGGACACCGAAATCCCGACATTCAGAGCGGGCCGCAACCCGGCATTGAAAAGATTGGCGACAAGGAAGATCTGACCATCAGTAATCGAGATCACATTGGTCGGGATGTAAGCCGCGACGTCGCCCTCCTGTGTTTCGACGATGGGGAGCGCTGTGAGCGAACCGCCGCCGTGTGACGCCTTCATTTTGGCCGCCCGCTCCAAAAGCCGCGAATGAACGTAAAAGATGTCTCCGGGAAAAGCTTCGCGTCCGGGCGAGCGCCGCATCAGCAAAGACAATTCTCGATACGCCTGAGCGTGTTTGGTTAAATCGTCAAAGACTACAAGCGCGTGGCGACCACTGTCGCGGTAGAATTCCGCCATGGCTGTCGCTGAGTACGGGGCCAAATACTGCAGAGATGCCGGGTCCGAAGCTGTGGCGGCAACAACCGTCGTATACGCCATTGCTCCTCGGGCTTCAAGGAGTTCGACCAAACGGACTACCGACGATAACTTCTGACCGATGGCTACATAGAAACACTGCACTTGGTCAGGGCCGCCAAAGACCCGCCTCTGGTTCAAAATCGTATCGACGGCCAGCGTGGTCTTTCCCGTCCTCCGGTCGCCAATGATCAGTTCGCGCTGCCCACATCCGATCGGGATCATGGCATCAATCGCTTTGATTCCCGTTTGAAGCGGTTGACCAACATTTTCGCGGTCGACGATCCCAGGCCCCTTCGCTTCGACGGCATGGAAGCTGGTCGGGAAGAGTGGCCCTTTACCATCAAGGGGATTCCCCAGCGGGTCGACAACCCTTCCCAGAAGGGTCTCACCAACGGGGACTTCAAGCATGCGCTTTGGGCGCCGCACGAGGGCGCCTTCTTTGACCCTCTCAGCTCCCCCGAACAAGACAACACCGACAGAGTCTTGTTCGAGGTTCATCACCAGACCGTGCACCAGAGTTTCCTTGTCAGCCTCAACCTCGACGAGTTCACCGGTTCTTACCTCGCGCAAACCCCAAACCTGGGCGATTCCGTCGCCTGACTGCACGACCTGGCCGACCTCGACCTCGGCTACCTCGGGGATGAAACCCGCTATTCTGCTTTTTAGGTTTTCTAGAATCTCTGAAGGTCGAAGCTCGTCTTTCAACGTTCGCCTCCTGCTTTTAGGCGTGACCTCAGAGCTTGCCAACGGCCCCGGGCTGAAAGATCGACCATCCTGTCGTTCCAAAACACGCGAAATCCTGCCAGCAGTTCGGGAGCGATGGTGACCTCGACAACGACAAGCCTTCCCGTTCTTATTTCTAGGGCGTCTTTCACCTGTTGCAAAAGATCGGCCTCGGGCTCCCGTGCCGCTTCAAGCTTTATGCGCACCTTTTTGCCTTCAGCTATGACAGTTTCGAAAGCGAATGGGAGCTCGGCAATCACCTCAAGGCGACGATTTTCGGCGACTAACAGCAGAGCCCGTGCCGTCAACGAGCCGACGTAAGGGAGGAACGCGATACGAATAAAAGGAAGATCCGCTTCATGACTATGAGGTTCTCGACACCAGGCCGCTATTGCGGGAACTTCAGCAAATACCCGAGCCAGCACCTTCATATCGTGTTCAACTTCAGGGACTTTCCCGGCGTCTTGGGCTACTTGATACAGTGCCAGGGCGTAGTGAACTGCGATTGGCCGGGGGCTCATAAAAGCCGTGCCTGTTCCCGCACCCACGAACGCTCCTTGTCGCCTACCAACGCCGTTCCGACGATGGCGCCAGCGCAGGCCAGTGCAAAGTCCGCCAGCTCGTCACGCAATGCTGCGAGGGCAACTTGGCGCTCCTCGTCGACCCGGACACGCCCTTGGGCTGACAGAGTCTCGACATCACGTAAGGCCTGTTCAAGCAAGCTTTGCCGCAACGAGGCTGCCTCTTGGCGGACTTGGCGAAGAAGGGCTTCGCCCTCCGCGCGGGCCCTAGCGAGCACGTCTTCTTTTTCACGATCAATCGCTTTTAAACGCTCTTCTAAGGCAATCGCGTCGTCAACAGCTTTGGCAATGAGGTGTTCGCGTTCATCCAACCGCCGCAATAGTGGGGGCAACACCCATTTCGCCACGATAAAAAACAAGAGAGCAAAAGTAATCCACGTCCATAGTGCGAGGCCGGGGTCGAGACGAAATAGATCCATGATTTTTCTCCTCGTACCGTTCCCTATTTTCCGAAGACGACCAACAAGGCGATGATAGCCGAAAAAAAGGCCAGCCCCTCAATCAGAGCCGCCATCAGTACCATGTTGGTTCGAATATCCTTCTTTTCTGCAGGCTGTCGAGCGATCGCCTCCATCGCTTTTGCGCCGATCAAACCTATGCCGATACAGCCACCTACTGCCGCGAACGCGGCCCCAATGACGGCGATAGCGTGAGCCAATTGCGTGTCCATGGTTTACCTCCTCGATCATGCAGAGACTTCGTGGGACGAACTCGCCATCTGCAGGAAAAGACATCCCAACAGGGTGAATACCAACGCCTGAATTAACGAGATCAGCACCTCAAGTAGCGAAGTGAACAAGGCAAACGGCAGGGAAAAAACCACCATCGCTGGGTTGACGACAATCGCCAACGCCAAAAAACAAAGAATGGCAAGATGACCGGCGAAAAGGTTGGCAAACAATCGCAGACTCAGCACGGCTCCCCTCAGAAAGAGCCCACCCAACTCAAGCACGGCGACAAAAAGACCTACCCCGAAAGGGATTCCCAACGGAACGAGATTGCGAAAAAATCCCCCCACGCCCAGACGTCCAAAACTGCTCACCAAGATCAATGCGAGTGTAAGCGTAGCTAGTGCCGAAGTGACAGTGGGGTTCCCCGTGGCCGATCGGAACAAGGGCACCAGCCCTAGCACGTTAAGAACAAAGATGAACAAAAACAGGGTCAAAAAGTAGGGAAGCCAACGACGGCCTCGCTCTTTGCCTAAGAGGGGAACCACCAGCTCGTCCCTGACAAAGACGACAACAAGCTCGACGGCAAGTGTCCATCCTCGGCTCTTCAACGAATGGGGGCGCGCCGCTATCCACAGCATACTAGCTATCAAGGTGAACGCCAGGAACAGCATCAGAACATGGACGCTCAGGCCAAAAGGCAGTTGCACCGGGGTGAGCCCAGGGAGGAGATTCCATTTTGTGTTGTCTAGGATGTGTTCTAGAAGAGTCGAGGACACATCGGAAGAAGGTCCACCAACAAGTAACACGGTCCACCTCGATGAAAGGCTTTCGAACCGAGCCTTTTTATAGTATCGACCACTTCTCTCTCGCTGTCAAATTGATGATCCGCTTCCCTTCGTCTTGACCGGAATTTTTCTCGGGTTATACTGTAAAAAAGGACTCCAAACAGGAGATTGCCGGTGAAGACGGTTGGCATGATTCTGGCGGGCGGTGCGGGAACCAGACTCGACCTTTTGACCGAACATCGGGCTAAGCCTGCTGTTCCCTTCGGCGGCCAGTACCGCATTATCGATTTTACACTCAGCAACTGTGCCAATTCTGGGGTAGCGAACGTAGCCGTGCTGGCTCAGCATTTTCACCGAACCATTAGTCACCATATCGGCGTGGGTCACCCCTGGGACTTCGACAAAGACTTTAACAGTGTCGACATTCTTACCCCCCACCACGCCGGCCAAGAAAAATGGGTCAGCGGAACGGCGCAAGCGGTTTTCCAGAATTTTCAATTTTTGACGGAACATAACGCGCAGAATGTGCTTGTTCTTTGTGGCGACCACGTTTATGGCATGGATTACCGGCCGCTACTTGAGGCTCATGAATCCAGCGACGCTGACCTGACCATTGCCGCGATCCCGGTGGATGGCGAAAAGGCCAAGAACTACGGGATTCTCTCGATCGACGAGAGGCAAAAGATCCGCGCTTTCGAAGAAAAACCGGAACGTCCGAAGTCGAATCTTGCCTCGATGGGAGTGTACGTCTTCCGAGTCGCCTTTTTGAAGCAGGTTTTGCAGGAGGTGTGCTGTCAGCATCAAGCGATCGATTTTGGTCTGGACGTTATTCCCCGCGTCATTGGAACCTACCGGGCCTTTGCCTACCCCTACGGCGGATACTGGCGCGATGTTGGTACTCTCGAGGAATACTGGCACGCCAACATGGAGCTACTTCAGCCTTCACCTCCGCTAGACCTTTACGACCGTAAAAATCGGTTTGGTGTGCACACAACGAGCCATCAGCTCCCCCCGGCAAAAATCAGCACTACCGGAAAGGTAGTTCGCAGTATCGTCTCAGGTGGTTGCCTCATCCAGGGGACCGTCGAAAACTCGGTGCTTTCGCCCAACGTCGTGGTGGAAGAAGGTGCCATTGTCCGAAACTCCATCATTTTTGATCGAACCCTGGTTGGCCGGGGAAGCCTTTTAGACAGGACAATTCTGGACAAAGAAGTCGTCGTCGGCGCCTCGTGCCGAATCGGGTGCGGAAACTTTTCAACAGGGAACCGGGAGGTGCCCCGCATCCTTAACACCGGACTTAATGTCGTTGGAAAATCGGCACATATTCCCGCAGGAACGACGATCGAAAGAAATTGCCGTATTCTCTCGGGCGTGCTTGAGTCCGATTTTTTGTCGAAGACTGTCGAAAGTGGAACAACGGTTTTTCCGGCTTCTTCAACCTGTTAATTTTTTAACAGGCTTAAGCCGTAATTTGCAAAAAGACCGCTATTAAAACGTAATGACCCTGTAATTGGTTGTTTCTTCTTTTAAGGCAAAAACGTTTTAAGGTTTGTGGTTAAATCTTTTTAGCTTATCGACTATTTCACCTCAGGAAACAGTTTCCATTGCCACAACTTGTAGACTTCAACAGAACTATTTCTTGTCACAAGCGCGGTCAAAACCCGTCTTCGACGCAAAATCGTGTACCCAAGGCTAAAAAAGTTGCGATTTTTGCACGGGCAAGTGCTTCCGCCAAGGATCCAACCTGTTATATTTTTAACAGCTGGACTTCCTCACTGTTCTTCGGATGCTGAGACCATCGGTTTGTGCAGGGCTTGAGTGCTCGCCACAGCAGAACTCTGAAGATTGGATACGTTCATCTAGTCCGCCTTAGCTTTAGGGTAAAGCATCAAAATGAAGTTATGACGAAAGAGCTCGGGATTTTATCCTAAAAAATCAGGTGACGGGGCGAATTCAATTTCACCGAGATGAAACACCTGTTTGACCTGAACGTCTCCTCGAATCTGACATGGCATCGAAATTTTGCTTTTCAAGACCGAAGTTGCATGAAACCAAAAAAATGGTACTTTTTCCTCGTCTTCAGCACAAAGTTCAAGTCATTCCCGTTTCTAGACCCCAACTATTTGCCAGGTCTCTTAGCCTTTTATCTAATGTCAATATCCGCGCACCAAATCGTCGAGCCACAGTTAAGTAAAAGAGGTCGTAGCTTGAATGCTCTGTTCTAATAGATTCCATCAAAGTTTCTTCTTTCGTACTAGCAATGTCTATGAACTCATCAATCAATAAATCACAGTAATTTAACTTCTCAATTGCTTGATCCTTATTGAGAAGTCCAGACCGAACGTATTTAAGTATGACATTGGTTGTTTCAGCTTTGTAAAGATCCGAGGTTATCACTCGGTCGGCTTGTTCCAGAAATTCTCGGATAGAATCCGCCTTAGCTCGATCAAGCGAAACTTCAATCCCTGCATTGGCATCCAAGACAATAATCACCGGTCTCGGTCCTCACGAATCAAATCTACCGGGTCTGGAAATAAATCTACCTTAGGCAACCGCCTATTTCGAATCTCATCAAGAATTTTCTTTCTTCTGGCAACCCGCCCCTCGTTAAAATCTAGTGCCTTCTTCAATAGTACCAAAGTTTCCTGGGCAATACTTCGATTTTCGGCGGCAGCTACCAGGGAAAGTTTTTCATAGAGTTCTTTTGGAACATCCCGGACTTGAAGGAGCGGCATGGGTAACCTCACACGGGAATTATAATAATGCAAATTGCATACAATGTCAACCAGTCTTTTTACGTCAAGTATACCTAATCTTTCGAGGTCATCTGGACCGTTTGAAAAGGCGAAGGCTGATTTTGACTGCCCAACGAAAATGTTTCTTGCGAATCTTGAGCAATATAGTAGTATTAGACCTATGCAAGAATATCATCCCCTGACCTGGGCTACTCGAAAAGAGATCGACGTCGACTTGCAGGTT
>JAJXVP010000258.1 GCA_021782055.1 bacterium
CGAAGTCCCATTTTATCGATCATGCTTCGGGTGACCATGGGTCTGTGGTTAAGCTGGTCGATACTCTGTTTCAGCTAACGCCGTTAGCCAAGCTCCCTGACGAGCAAAAAGGGGAACAGGAGGGAAAAAAACTTTTTCACCAAAACTCTTGGGGGCCCGATGACGCGGATCCTTCGGTTACTGACTTGTTGTCCGCCTTCGACCCTGAACGTCTGGCGGGAACCAAAACCCCTGTGCCGGCGTCTCAAGCAGAAATCCCTGACGCATTGTTGAAAGTTCTACCGCAGGTCAGCGGTTATGGCCTGAAACAGCTGGGAATTGTCCCCACAGACCGCCTGCTTAAGGTGGTCAACAGAATACCAGCCGATTTTAGCCCCAGGCCCAAGACCGGTTCTTAAGGCTGATTCAGGGTTTTATACTGGCTTTGCGGCGTTTGCGGCGCCAAATCACTTTGTTGTACATCACCCAGTTGTAGGGCAGAACTAAAAGTCCGATGGTGAGAATCAACGTGATTTGGCGCACTCCGGTGGTGTTCCCTAACAGATGGGTGGAGACCCCGATAGTAACAAATTGTATGATCACCGAACCCAGGGACGTCAGGTTGAACCCCAAAAACTTTCTGACCAGGCTCAGTAGGTTTCGGGCTTTGTCTTTATGAAAGGTCCAAAAGTTGTTCCACAAAAAATTATTCACGATGGAACCTTCAACGGATAACGCGGCCGCCCAGCCGGAGGTGAGGGCCAAAAAACCCAGCAAACCGTATTTTTCTAAAAAGGTGAAATGGGCAGCCAAATGGGCCACCCAGGTGGAGCGGGCAAAAACTTCAAGGAGAACCGCGTTAACCAAATATCCTGTCAGCCCCACGAGGCCAAACTTGAGAAAGCGGCGGGTCCCCTTATGCTCCCAGCGAAGTTGAAACGCAATCTGAAAAATTTCCCAAGGCGTTTGGCCTGTCATTTTTGATTCCCCGGCTTCCCGGGTTTGGAATTTGAGGGGAACTTCAGCGACTCGAGCCCCCCACTGTACCAACTTGAAGAGCATTTCGATTTTATAGGCAAAACCACGGCTTTTGAACTCGTCAAAATTGAGCGCCCTAAAACGCTCGTCAACTCGGGTGGCTTTTAAACCGGTAGTGGCATCCGTAACGGTCCAAAAGGCTTTCATGGGAAAAAATAACAGCAAACGTGCCACCCAACCGCCAAATTGACTTAAAAAGAGCCTGAAAGGATCCCACCGCCCTGGGTACGAGCCACCTTTAACTTTGCGCGAACCCAGAACTAAGTCAGCACCCTGATCCAAGGCGGCTAAAAGGTCCCAAATGGCTTCGGGGGGATGTTGCAGGTCACCATCAAACTCAATGACGGCTTGGGCTCCTAGTTGTTCATCGGCGTACCGAAAACCCTTGAAATAGGCGGCACCTAAGCCTTCTTTTTTTTCTTCAGCAAGGAGGTGAAGGCTCGAATACTGGCGCTGTAGCTGGCGAACGACCTCGGCGGTACCGTCTGGAGACGCTCCATCGACCACAAGGATGGCGCAGTTCCACGTGCAAGCGGGAAAAATTCGATTTTCTAAATCGGCAATTAGAGTTCCGATGGTGGCTGACTCGTTGTAGGTCGGCACCACAACGACGGCGGTTTTTTCCATGCCGAGAACTATACCGGAAGCAAGGACGTGGGACAACGCCCCTAAGACGAAAGTTGCTCAGGGCATTTTTCAAGAGGCGTTTGAGCTGGTTTGAGGCGGGTCAAAAGGTCGCCTAAAACCTTGAGCTGGTCTTCGCCCAAGGGATTGGCGAAGCGGGCTTCTAAAAAAGTCTTCCAATCAGGCAAGGCTGCTTCGTAGGCGGCCTTGCCCCTCGGGCATAGGGTCGTGTAAACGACCCGTCTATCGCTAGGGCAATTGATACGTTCAAGAAGCCCTTCTTTTTCAAGTCGGTCTACCAGACGGGTTGCGCCACTTTGGCTAAGACGGATGGCTCGGGCCAGGTCGTTGAGCTTGAGGTGACCGTCGGGAGCTTCATAGAGTACAGCTAGAACTTGAAACCAGAGAGCCGATAGGCCGTGATGCTTGGCCATGAGTTCATCCAGCTCGGCCAATAACCCCAGCGCCGTGTCGAGAAAAATATTCCAAAGGTCGGACCCTCGATCTCCCATAGAAAAAAAATACCACAAAATACTTGACTCTGCAAGTATTCGGCGTTATATATTTGATTAAGCAATATATGCAAGCGCAAGTATAATTAAGGTTGCGCGTTAAGGAGGCTTTATGAAAACCACTTTGGTCGTCAGCTACCTGCCCAGCGGGGCTGATTCTGTCAGCAAGAAGCTCTTGGACCGTTTCTTGGAAAAGAGCAAGGGAAAAACTACGGTTGTTCACCGGGACCTTTTAAAGGCCCACCCCCCTGTCTTTGATGAGTTCAGCTTAGCAGCGTATCGGGCCCGCAACTATGGCGGACAGAAACTTTCTGAACCACAAGCCAAGGCCCTTGAGCCTTTTGATTCGCTGATTAAAGAAATCAAAGCGGCCGACCACGTTGTGTTTGCGTTCCCTATGCATAACTTTTCTCTGCCAGGTGTGGTCAAAACCTACATTGACGCCGTTTTCTTTCATGGGGAGTTGTTTCAATACACCGCGACTGGACCTCAAGGCTTGCTGAATAAAACCAAAACGGCAATTCTTTACGCTTCGGGCGGAGCCTACGAACCTGGTAACCCTTATAACGTTGTTCCCCCGGTTCTCGACATTGACCTGGGGTTTGTAGGCGTCGCCGAAAAACGCTATATCAACGCTGGCGGAACTCTCGGAGCTCCTGAAGTGATGAAAAAGAATCTCGAGACCGCTCAGACCGACGTTGATAAGCTCGTCGCTGACTGGTTTGCTTAACGATACCTAGAAATCTGAGCACAACGAAGGGGAGCTTTACGCGCCCCTTCTTGTTGACCTCTTAGCGGCTATTTTTGTTTGATACTGATTTGACGGGGCTGAACCGCCGCTTTGAGGGGAAGCGTTAGCGTAACCATTCCTGAGGCAAGTTCCGCTTCAATTTTGTCAGTGTCTACCGTGTCATCAATGGTGAAGGTCTTGCGGTAATCGCCCAGACGTCGTTCCCGCAACAAGTAGCGTCCAGCTTCGAGGCCGTCGAGGCGTTTTCCCTCAATGATCAACTCCTGATTCTCTACATGAATGCTCAGGTCATTTTTCTGTACTCCGGGCATTTCTAAATTGACGAAGATTTTGCCTTCTTCTTCACGGATGTCACAACGGGGCTGAATTACCCGGCGTTGGGGGTTTAGGGTCGTGACATTACTCATCTTTGTCCTCCTTATTTCGCAAGGGCAGAAATTTATTTTGCTACAACAGAGATTTGGCGCGGTTTGAGTTCAGCTTTTTTGGCAATCTCGATCCGTAAGACGCCATCATTCAATTCAGCAGAGACTTTTTCGACATCGGCCCCTTCTGGTAGCGAGATCGTCCTTTGAAAACTGCCTTCCCACGTCTCATCGCGGTAAACGCGGCTTTTGCTGTTTTTTCCACCTTTCGTTCCTGTGCGCTCTCCACGAAGGGTCAGAACATGGGGCGCTGCAGTCAGCTCCAAAGCCTGTTTTTCTATTCCGGGGAGGTCAACCAAAACTAAAAATTTGTCTGCCTCCTCGAGCAAATCGACTGCGGGAACTTCCGAGCGGTCAAAGATTCCGGTGCTGTCGGGGCGAAAAGTCAACCCGAACAACCGATTCATTTCTTCCTGAAGCCGGTCCAACTCATCAAAAGGATCCGGCAAGGACGTTTTATTCCACCGCATAATGGCCATACCTTACCTCCTTAGCCATTGGTCTATAACTTATTAAGCAAAGATCGTGCCATATTTTGTTCAAAATGCCGGGATTAATTATAAGTAACGGTATTAAAAAGATATAAGTCCTATATTTCGGCGCTTTAGCCTATGCTTGCGGTAAAATGCGGGATAAAGGAATTGTTTCAAAACGACACGCTGTGTCATTTATTCTGGCTCTTTTTTGGGTCGAACCGAACCAGAGTACAGCACCTTTACAGGATAAGCTGGTCAGGCTAATCTGCCGCATGGCCTATTTGGGACTCCAAGACGTTAACTTGACTCTCGCCGGTGCCGTTCTTTTTGACGGTATTTCTTTACAAATAGAAGAACGCGACCGGTTATGCGTGGTGGGACGTAACGGGGCGGGGAAAACCACCTTTTTGAAGCTTTTAGCGGGACGTATTAACCCCGACCGAGG
>JAJXVP010000259.1 GCA_021782055.1 bacterium
CGAAGTCCCATTTTATCGATCATGCTTCGGGTGACCATGGGTCTGTGGTTAAGCTGGTCGATACTCTGTTTCAGCTAACGCCGTTAGCCAAGCTCCCTGACGAGCAAAAAGGGGAACAGGAGGGAAACAAACTTTTTCACCAAAACTCTTGGGGGCCCGATGACGCGGATTCTTCGGTCACCGACTTGTTGTCCGCCTTTGACCCAGAACGTCTGGCGGGAACCAAAGCCCTATTGCCGGCGTCTCAAGCGGAAATCCCCGACGCATTGTTGAAAGTTCTACCGCAGGTCAGCGGGTATGGCCTGAAACAGCTGGGCATTGTCCCCACAGACTGCCTGCTTAATGTGGTCAACACCATACCCGCCGATTTTAGCCCCAGGCCCAAAACCGGCTCTTAAGGCTGTTTCAAGGTTTTATACCGGCTTTGCGGTGTTTACGGCGCCAAATCACTTTGTTGTACATCACCCAGTTGTAGGGCAGAACTAAAAGCCCGATGGTGAGGATCAACGTGATTTGGCGCACCCCGGTGGTATTGCCCAGCAGATGGGTCGAGACACCAATGGTCACAAATTGTATGATCACCGACCCCAGGGACGTCAGGTTGAACCCCAGAAATTTTCTGAGCAGGCTCAACAGGTTTCGGGCTTTGTCTTTATGAAAGGTCCAAAAGTTATTCCACAAAAAGTTATTGACGATGGACCCTTCAACCGACAACGCGGCTGCCCAGCCGGACGTGAGCGCCAAAAAGCCCAACAAGCCGTATTTTTCTAAAAAAGTAAAATGCGCCGCTAGCTGTGCCACCCAGGTGGAGCGGGCAAAAACTTCGAGGAGGACCGCGTTAACTAAGTATCCGGTAAGTCCGACAAGTCCAAACTTGAGAAAGCGGCGCGTTCCCTTGTGCTCCCAACGAAGCTGAAAGGCAATCTGAAAAATTTCCCAGGGCGTTTGGCCTGTCATTTTTGATTCCCCGGCTTCGCGGGTCTGAAATTTGAGGGGAACTTCTGCGACACGGGCCCCCCACTGTACCAATTTGAACAGCATTTCAATTTTATAGGCAAACCCACGGCTTTTGAACTCGTCAAAGTTGAGGGCTCTAAAACGCTCGTCAACTCGGGTTGCTTTTAAGCCGGTGGTGGCATCCGTGATGGTCCAAAAAGCTTTCATAGGAAAGAATAGCAACAAACGGGCCACCCAACCGCCAAATTGGCTTAAAAACAGCCTGAAAGGATCCCACCGCCCGGGATACGAGCCTCCTTTCACTTTGCGCGACCCCAAGACGAGGTCGGCGCCCTGGTCTAAGGCGGCTAAGAGGTCCCAAATGGCTTCGGGGGGGTGTTGCAGGTCACCGTCAAACTCAATCACGGCTTGGGCGCCTAACTGTTCGTCGGCGTACCGAAAACCCTTGAAGTAGGCGGCACCTAAGCCTTCTTTTTTTTCTTCTGCGAGGAGGTGAAGGCTAGAATACTGTCTTTGTAGCTGGCGAACAACGTCGGCAGTACCGTCCGGAGATGCGCCATCAACCACGAGAATAGAGCAGTTCCACGTGCAAGCGGGAAAAATTCGATTTTCTAAATCGGCAATCAGGGTTCCGATGGTTGCTGACTCGTTGTAGGTCGGCACCACAATGACGGCTGTTTTTTCCATGCGGTGAACTATAACGGAAGCAAGGACGTGGGACAACGCCCTTAAGAAGAAAGTTGCTCAGGGCATTTTTCAAGAGGAGTTTGAGCGGGTTTGAGGCGGGTCAAAAGGTTGCCTAAAACCGCGAGCTTATCTTCGCCTAGCGGCTTAGCGAAGCGAGACTCTAAAAATGTCTTCCAATCCGGCTGTGCTCTTTCGTAGGCGGCCTTGCCCTTCGGGCATAGAGTCGTGTAAACGACCCGCCTGTCGCTGGGGCAGTTGATACGTTCTAGAAAACCTTCTTTTTCAAGACGGTCTACCAGGCGGGTTGCGCCGCTTTGGCTAAGGCGGATGGCTCGGGCTAGGTCGTTGAGCTTGAGGTGCCCGTCGGGAGCTTCATAGAGTGCAGCTAGAACTTGAAACCAGAGAGCCGATAGGCCGTGATGCTTGGCCATGAGTTCATCCAGCTCGGCCAGTAACCCCAGCGCCGTGTCGAGAAAACTATTCCAAAGGTCGGACCCTCGATCTCCCATAAAAAAAAAATACCACAAAATACTTGACTCTGCAAGTATTTGGCTTTATATATTTGATTAAGCAATATATGCAAGCGCAAGTATAATCAAAGTTGCGCGTTAAGGAGGCTTTATGAAAACCACATTGGTCGTCAGCTACCTGCCCAGCGGGGCTGATTCCGTTAGTAAGAAGCTCTTGGACCGTTTCTTGGAAAAGAGCAAGGGAAAAACTTCGGTTGTTCACCGGGATCTTCTAAAGGCCCACCCCCCGGTCTTTGATGAGTTCAGCTTGGCGGCGTACCGCGCTCGCAACTATGGCGGTCAAAAACTTTCAGACCAACAAGCCCAGGCTCTTCAGCCTTTTGACTCGTTGATCAAAGAAATCAAAGCGGCCGACCACGTCGTATTTGCCTTCCCGATGCACAACTTTTCTCTGCCTGGCGTGGTTAAAACTTACATTGACGCTGTGTTCTTTCATGGGGAATTGTTTCAATACACGGCAACTGGCCCTCAAGGTTTGCTGAATAAAACCAAAACGGCCATTCTGTATGCCTCAGGGGGAGCCTACGAGCCTGGTAACCCCTACAACGTTGTTCCCCCGGTTCTCGACATTGACTTGGGGTTTGTAGGCGTCGCCGAAAAACGCTATATCAACGCGGGAGGCACTCTAGGCGCCCCTGAAGTGATGAAAAAGAATCTCGAGACCGCTCAGACCGACGTTGATAAGCTCGTCGCTGATTGGTTTGCCTAAAGTTTACCGAGAGATCTGAATAGAAAAAGGGGAGCGTTAAGCTCCCCTTTTTTGTGGCTTTTTTAGCTTCTACTTTTGTTTGATGCTAATTTGACGGGGCTGAACCGCCTCTTTAAGGGGAAGCGTAAGCTTGACCATGCCAGAGGCTAGTTCCGCTTCAATTTTGTCTGTGTCCACCGTATCATCGATTGTAAAGGTCTTACGATAGTCGCCTAAACGTCGTTCCCGTAGCAAGTAGCGCCCCGTTTCAGTTGTGTTGAGGCGTTTCCCTTCAATGATCAATTCCTGATTTTCAACATGAATATGCAGGTCATTTTTCTCGACGCCGGGCATTTCTAAATTAACGAGGATTTTGCCTTCCTCTTCGCGGATGGCACACCGGGGTTGAATCACACGTCGTTGGGGTTCGAGGGTTGTGACGTTACTCATCTTTGTCCTCCTGGTTAGGATTGAAATTCATTTTGCAACCACAGAAATTTGGCGTGGTTTTAGCTCGGCTTTTTTGGCGATCTCGATTCGCAACACACCGTCACTCAGTTCAGCCGAAATTTTTTCGGTATCGGCCCCTTCAGGGAGCGAGATAGTCCTTTGAAAACTGCCTTCCCAGGTCTCATCACGGTAAACACGGCCTTTGCCGGCTTTACCACCCTTCGTTCCTGAGCGCTCTCCACGAAGCGTGAGGACATGGGGGGCTACGGTCAGCTCCAAATCCTGTTTTTCAATCCCGGGGAGGTCTACCAAAACTAAAAACCTGTCTGCCTCCTCGAGCAAATCGACCGCGGGAACTTCCGAGCGATCAAAGATTCCGGTGTTGTCGGGGCGAAAAGTCAACCCGAACAACCGGTTCATTTCTTCCTGAAGCCGGTCCAACTCATCAAAAGGATCCGGCAAGGACGATTTATTCCACCGCATAATGGCCATACCTTACCTCCTTAGCCATGGGTCTAACTTTTATAAAGCAAAGATCATGCCAGGTTTTATTTAAAATGCCAGGATTATTTATAAGTAACGGTATTAAAAAGATATAAGGCCTATATTTCGACGGTTTAGCCCATGCTTGCGGTAAAATGCGAGATAAAGGAATTGTTTCAAAAGGACGCAATGTATCATTTGTTCCGGTGCTTTTTTGGGTCGAACCGAACCAGAGTGCAGCGTCTTTACAGGATAAGCTGGTCAGGCTAATCTGCCGCATGGCCTATCTGGGACTCCAAGACGTGAACTTGACGCTCGCCGGTACCGTTCTTTTTGACGGTATTTCTTTACAAATAGAAGAACGCGACCGGTTATGCGTGGTGGGACGTAACGGGGCGGGGAAAACCACCTTTTTGAAGCTTTTAGCGGGACGTATTAACCCCGACCGAGG
>JAJXVP010000260.1 GCA_021782055.1 bacterium
CAGACTTACTTTCTTGCGGCCTTGGGCAACGATGATGAGCTCAGGATCATACAATAAGGGTTTCGGCTGGTAGGCTTTTTCACGCCGGACGAGATGGACGCCTTTGATCCTTGTCTCCAGGTTCATGTCACCAGGAAGGAACTCCATAAGCAGGCTCTTCATTGTCTCAATTCCAGCGTCCACCACTTGCTCCTTTCTTTGAAGGATATCGATATTAGGCAATAAACGCCACCTTCAAAGCCGGATATGGCAATCGGATAGTAGAATCAGGCATCATTTTTGGTCGAGTAGGCATTTTTCTGGCCGGGTACCAGCTGTAACTTTTTGTCAGCAAGTGCTGAGGACGTCTGACGAGGCTCTGGGAGAACAAAACGTCGGCCAGATTGTCTTCAAAAAAGGAGACGAATTGAAAACACGAGTTCTGGGAAAGAGGGGCCTTGAAGTTTCCGCTATGGGATTGGGCTGCATGCGGATGAGTTTTGGTGATGCTCCCATCGGTTCCAAAGAGGAAATGGTCCAGTTCGTTCACCAAGCGGTGGAGAGAGGTGTCACCTTCTTTGATACCGCCGAAGTGTATGGTCCGTTCACCAATGAGGAATTGTTGGGAGAGGCGCTGGAACCCTACAAGAATCGGGTGATCATCGCCACTAAGTTCGGCTTTCAACTGAAACAAGATGGAAGTCCTGGGTGGACGGGGTTGGACAGTAGCCCTAAGAGGATTAAACAGGTCGCGGAGGAATCACTTAAACGCCTTCGGGTCGATGCCATAGATCTGTTTTACCAGCACCGTCCTGATTCGAGAAGGCAAAGTGAAGCATTTTGGCCTGTCGGAATCGACAGCTGACCAGCTTCGCCGAATCGGACATCAGGGCGAAGAATCCTCGCTTTACTGCCGAAGCGATCCAGGCAAACCAAGTTGTGATCAATCTCCTGCAAGAAATCACTTTGGCTTGGCTCTTGGCGCAGAAGCCATGGATTGTCCCCATCCCAGGTAGCCGGAAGCTGGAGCGGCTGGATGAGAACCTGGGAGCCGTGGACTTTGTGCTGAACGATACTGAACTTGCCCGCCTACGGACGGCGGTGGAAGCCATGACCATCATGGGCGATCGCTACTGAGCGCCCGAGAAACAAAAAATAGAGGAGGATCATCCATGGAATATGTTACCTTGAACAACGGCCGCCGCATGCCCTTGCTGGGCTATGGCGTGTACCAAGTGCCAGCCGACGAATGCGAACGTTGTGTGTCGGACGCACTATCCATCGGCTATCGGCTCATCGACACCGCGCAAGCCTACTTCAATGAAGCTGGCGTCGGTAAAGCCATCGCCACGAGCGGTATCCCGCGGGATGAATTGTTTGTCACCACCAAGGTGTGGGTGGACAACTACGGTCAGGAAAAGGCCCGTGCCTCGGTTCTCCAATCTTTGGAAAAGCTGCAACTGGAATATGTGGATCTGGTGCTCCTTCACCAACCATTCTCGGATTATTACGGCGCATATCGGGCTCTGGAGCAACTCTACCGGGAGGGTGTGGTCAAGTCCATTGAAGTCAGCAATTTCTACCCCGACCGGCTGTCGGACATTTGCGCCTTCAACACCGTCGTCCCCCAGGTGAACCAAGTCGAGACCAATCCGCTGAACCAGCAGCTGGATGCTCAGGAAAACATGAAAAAGCATGGTGTCCAGATCGAGGCCTGGGCTCCCTTTGGCGAAGGCCGGAATGACATGTTCACCAATCCGATTCTTCGGGAAATCGCTGAGCGCAACGGCAAGTCCGTCGCCCAGGTCATCCTTCGCTGGTTAGTTCAGAGGGGCGTGGTGGCGTTGGCGAAGTCTGTCCGGGCCGACCGCATGAAAGAGAACTTCGAAATCTTCGACTTTGTCCTTTCACCTCAGGATATGGAACAGATACGGCTTCTTGACACAAGGAAAAGTCTATTCTTCTCACACCAGGAAGCGGCGACTGTCGATTTCTTTGTGGAACTGATCAAGAAAAGGCGCCAATCGTAGGGCCCAAAAAACAAAAGGAAACCAAAAGGAGAAGAGTATGAAAGCTGCGATATTTCAAGGAAAAGGGAAGGTCACCCCTGAAAATAGGCCAAAGCCGGGCATCAACCAAAGCACCGAAGCCATCGTCCGGGTGGTTCGTTCCTGTGTCTGCGGATCAGACCTATGGTATTTCCGTGGCGAAAGTGAACACAGGGTTGGAGCCATTGGCCACGAGTTCATCGGCGTCGTAGACGAAGTCGGCTCCGAAGTTCTGAAGATCAAAAAGGGTGATTTTGTCATTGCTCCCTTTGCTTTCAGCGACAATACCTGTCCCCATTGTGAGGCGGGATACCATACCTCGTGTGTCCATGGGGGATTTTTTGGCGGAGGAAACGACGCCGACGGTGGACAGGCGGAATTTGTGCGTGTACCCCAAGCTGACGGCACCCTCGAAATTGTACCGCCAGGCAAGTACGACGATGCTATGTTGGCTTCACTCCTGTCGCTCTCGGACGTGATGGGAACTGGGTATCACGCAGCGATTAGTGCGGAAGTACACGAGGGAGATACCGTAGCGGTCGTTGGTGATGGGGCGGTCGGCCTTTGTGGAATCATTGCCGCCAAGCTTTTGGGAGCGAAACATATTATCGCCTTGAGCCGGAATCCAGCTCGTCAGGCCCTAGCCCGTGAGTTCGGCGCAAGCACGATCGTAGAAGAGCGAGGGGCCAGCGCCATCGAAAAAGTGCGCAGTCTTACCGGAGGCATAGGCGTCGATGCTGTCCTAGAGTGCGTCGGTACTGATGAGGCCAACCAAACCGCCTTTGCCATTGCAAGGCCAGGAGCCATCGTTGGTCGAGTAGGATTACCGCATCAGGTCGAAATCTCGGCCATGGGTACCTTCTTCCGAAATATTGGAATGAGAGGCGGGCCGGCTCCTGTAAAAGCTTACATGGAGGTCTTGCTCCCCGCTGTTCTTGAGGGGCGGATCAATCCGGGAAAGGTATTCGACATGGTCACCGATTTGGATCACATCCAGGAAGCTTACCAGGCGATGGACCAAAGGCGAGCTGTAAAGGTTCTCCTCAAAGTCAGCGACTTGGAGGCTAAGTGACCCGGTAAGGCAGTTCCCCTCGTAGGAAAAGTACGTTCTACAGCGTCAAAAGCCCCAAGCGCCAACCTTCTCGGACAGCCTCGGTACGTCGGTTCACCCCCAGTTTGCGAAAAAGCATTTCAAGGTGAAACTTGACGGTACTGAGACTCAGCGATAACCGATCAGCTATTTCAGAACTACTCCAACCGTCGGCGAGGAATTCGAGAATCTCGCGCTCCCGGGGCGTGAGTTGCTTCTCTGTCGGAGGCGGCAAAGGGAGGTCCTGGGGAGGCAGAGCAAAAGGCGCCTCCCCCGGCCCCTCCCAGCGTACAACGTAATTCGGTTCCCCAAGGGGAGGCTCTTCAGAGGATGCTTTCACGAGAAGGTGGCTACCAGTTCGCCACTGGCCCGCTTACCTCCGACAAAACCGCTCCAGGCCAAGACCTCGTGGCGAAACCTTGCCCCCAAAAGGTTCCACAAATCTGAAGGGTGCTCAAGATCTTTTCCCGCCAGCTGAAACAGCTAGGCGTACAACGTGGTCGGCCCCCAGGAACCAGCTGGAATTGCCTTTTCGCGAGGCAGCTTGCCAGCCCGCCCATTCCCCGTCAGCGTTCCAAGCCACGGCCCCCCAAAAGCCCGGAAAGTCGGGGGTGTCTGTCTGAAAAACAGCCTCTTCGGAACGACCAGCAAACCGGACAATCCCCAACGAGGCTTCTACGCCCTGGTCTGAGGGGTAGGCCGTTACTAGCCAAAGGGCCCCAGTGGCGGCACGGGGAGCGACGACTGGCTCGCGCTCTTCGACCCCACCTTGCATTTCGAGAACCGTCAAACCCGTTTCTTGATCCCAGGCCCTCACCTGGGCCGGGACCCGGGTACCTGAAAAAAGCAAGCTGACGGTTTCACCTTCTTGAGCTTCGCGCGCAGGTGCCAGCACGAGGCGCTGTTTCCAGACCAGGGCTGTTCGTAACCCCAGGTGGTGCCCCCCGATATGAGCCAGCCTTGGTGCGGCTGTGCGAACGCGCTCTTCGCACAAACTAGAGAGTTGTTTTAAAAGATCCATATTTCCCCCTGGACCAAACAAATCAGATGGCGCTTGACCTTAAGGTACGTCGAGATTCTGTGTTTGACACTGGCCGAACG
>JAJXVP010000031.1 GCA_021782055.1 bacterium
AAATTCTTCAAACTCAAGACCGGGCTCTGGCCCGACAACCAGAACGAACGGCCTCGTGGTTCGCGGGAAAACTCCAAGACGGCGAACAAGAAGAAGAGCTTTTGGAGTCAGACGAAGAGGCGGTCCAGATTGTAACCATGCACAAAGCCAAAGGCCTTCAATGGCCTGTGGTGTTTGCCGTTGAACTTTGGCGCGGGTTAAACAATAAGGATCAGGTTGAGCCCTTGTGGCGCGAAGGTCATACCCTAGTGGGCGATCTTGACCCAGCCACCAGCGATAGTCGTAAAACCCAACAAAAGACCGCCAAAAAGCAAGAAGCTCAACGCCTGGCCTACGTGGCGCTTACCCGGGCCGAGTCCCTGCTTTACGTTCTCACCGCTTGGCCTGACGAGAATTGGGGCAATGCCAAAGATCCTACATATTCGCCAGCAACCTGGCTGTTCACGAACCCCCAACTCTTGCAGGCCGCTGATGAAACCGGACCATTGACTGTGTGGGGCAACCCGCCCGACGTACAACCTCGACAGGTCGCCGAACCCTTGGCCGAGAGACCGCCGGTCTGGCCGTCGCACCGTCAACTTCACGAGCCTTGGTCAATCGGAAGCTATACCAAGTTGGCAGGCGAAACCACACACCGAGCACCTGCGGGACCCCCGTCCCCCGCGGGGTCGCTCCCCGAGGGCTTGTTGGCTTTTCCCAAGGGCAAGAACGCGGGTTTGGTCTTGCATAGTATTTATGAAAAGCTTGATTTTATGGGGTTGGCAGGTGGCACATTGAATGCCGAAGAAGCCGCCAAAGCCGACGCTCAGCTGAGAGCGGCCGGTCCAGAATTCGAGGCTCATAGCCTGGCAGTCCGGGAGTCTTTGGCGTATACGCTCACAGCCCCCCTGCTTGCCGACGACCCCGAGTTCAGCTTATCGAAGCTTTCGCGACAAGAGAGGGCCTCCGAAGTCGAATTTTTCCTCAGCGCGGCCCATCCCGAAGCCAAGAAAGCTCCGCTTTCGGAAAAAGCCTTATCCTCGCTTTTAGGTCAAGGGGACTGGTCTGGGAAATTTTTGTTGCAGGGTTACCTTCACGGCTTCATCGACCTCGTTTTCACGTGGAAGAATCGTTGGTATATCCTCGATTGGAAATCGAACTTTTTGGGTTCACAGAGTGCGGACTATCACCCGGCCGCCCTAGAAAAGGCCATGACTGAAAATCGATACCACTTACAATACCTGTTGTATTCGACGGCCTGGTGGCGCCACCTCAGCCCCAGCCAACCCTCCTGGGATCAGTTTGGAGGTGTTCTGTACCTCTTCTTACGTGGCCTTTCGCCCGGGGCTCCTGGTGCTGGCATCTACTTTACTCGTCCCGACGAAACGGTGATACGGGGTCTGGAGGCCCTCTTATGAGTCGAAATATTCAAGAAGCAACAGCTTTTGCTAATCAGCAATTGGCGGCCTACCTCAAAAGACGCTTTGAAGCTTCTGACCAGGCGGTAACTTGGGCCCTCGCCGTTCACCAAAACTACAGGGAAGGCCACACGGTCCTTGTCTTGGCCGACCCCCCAGCCTTTGAAAAAGCCCTCAACCACGAGGGGAATTCCCCACTGACTTACGCCGATGGTCTTTTAGCCCTCACCCGCTGTTTTCACGAAGAAGAGCGTTTGGCCCAACGATTTACGGCCCTGGCAAAATACCAACCCAGAACTTCTGAAATCAAAGGCCATCGTGTCGAAGCCCTTAACCTCAATGCCTTGCAAGAAGCAGGGGCGTATCTCCCGTTTTTCTTTCAACTTGGAGTTCTTACTGGGGGACCGGGCACAGGAAAGACCACCGTCCTCGCTCAACTCCTAGTTCATCAGTTTGCCGATCGACGAGAACGAGGTTTGCCCCCTCCTCGGATAGCTCTCGCGGCGCCCACCGGAAAAGCCGCCTTTCGCATGGGCGAATCTCTGAGGAATGCCCTGAGCAAGATTCCCGCTGAATTTGCAGCTCCCCTTGCCACCCTAGAACCTCAGACCCTACACCGCCTTTTGGGAATTCGCAGTGCGGTAGGGGCACCCAAATACCATTCTGAGCGTCCTTTCGACGCCGATCTTGTCGTTATCGATGAAGCATCCATGGTTAGCCTCACGCTGATGGATCAGCTATTGAACGCCATGCCGGAGTCTGCGACATTGATCCTTATGGGGGACCCGGATCAACTCCCCTCCGTTGAACCAGGAAATGTTTTAGGCGATTTAACGAAGGTTTTTTCGGCCAACTCGTTTTCAGCCGCTTGGTGGGCCATGACCGGTTCTGGCACAGGCCACGAGAAACCGACAGCTCACGCACCAAGCCCTTTGGTAAAACTAGAGCATAGTTACCGTTTCAGTGATGATAAAGAAATTGGCCGTTTGGCACAGCTGACCTTAAAAGGCGAGACAGAACCGCTGAGCGACTTTTTAACAAGCCTTGGCACTGACGGTCAGGTGACGCTTCACGCTTTAGAAGCGAACGCCGTCGAGCATTTTGCAAACTCCTATTCTTTGTTCCTGGCGGCACAAACCCCCGAAGCGGCCCTTGAAGCACTGAGCCAACACATGCTTTTGACGGTGACCAATGAAGGGCCCTGGGGTCAACGGACTTTGAATGAGCTGTTGTACGACCGATTTTCAAAAGAAAAACCTCTTAGCCATTGGCCTGTAATGATCACCGAAAATGACCCCCGTTTGAACCTTTTTAACGGCGATTTGGGAGTAGCCTTTCGCACCGATCGTGTTCGTGTGTACTTTCAGCGTTCCGACAAAAAGCCGGCTGTGTTTCTTGAAAATCAGCTCCCGAGTCACACCATCGCCTTTGCTATGACCATCCATAAATCGCAAGGCTCGGAATTTGCCAAGGTTTCCCTCGTTCTTCCCGACGTACAGCCGGAGGGCTTTGCACCAACCCGCCAGCTTTTTTATACCGGTTTGACCCGAGCCAAAGAGCAGGTTTCGCTTTGGATGTCAGAAACAAGCTTACGGCAAGCGATCCAAAGGCAAGAAAATCGTCAAACAGGTTTAGTGAGTAAACTTCACCGCCACTTAGGGCGAGGATAAAATCCACAGCCTGAGCAGGATGAGCAAAAGGATAGCGTTTAACCCAGCTCCCACCAGAAAAGCCGTCATGGCCAAAAGCTCACGACGACGTGCTGAACGCTTTTGCACCATCCATTTCAACGTTCCCGCCTTACCTTCAAAGGCTAAAACATCGCGTTCGGCACGCTGACGCCGACTCTGTTCCCAGATTTTCGAAAACCAATAAAAAAAGAGAATCCCCGGCGGCAGAAAGAAAGTACTGGGCAACAAAGCCAAGGCTAAGGCCACCAAACCTTCGGCCCGTTCGCCAGGAATTTTTAAAAGGAAATATCCAGCCGCTAACAAAGCGGCCAGCCCCACCGCCAAAGACAGCGGAGTCAAAAAGTTCCACAGTTCAATTTTATGTCGAGAACTCCAAATGGTACGGGTTAAAACAGATTGCGCCCGTCCTTCGTAGGCGATCAATAACAATTTGTGCTGAGCTTGGGTATGAAACTGACTTCGCCCGTCTTTTTCAGTGAGCTGACCAGCAACAAAAAACGTCACCCCTTCGGGCAACGCGCGGACATCTTTCCAAAACACCCGGCGAGGGGGCTCGTCCGACGCCTCTGACCAGGCAACGTCTTCAGTTTGCAAGAACCAAAAATCAGCGCCTTCGACATTAACCGGGACACTGAGTTTTCCGTCCGTAAGCCAAAGAATCTCTCGGCCTTCCCACGCCTCTAAATGCCCGAAAAACCTTCGCGGTGAAGAAGGAACGGAACCTTGGACGTCCGAAAAGCTACAGTCCTGCCACTGGCTAGCCGCCAAAACCGAGGCCCTTAAAACACGCCAACGGTGACGAACGATATACGCGCCAACCAAGGGAAGGGCTACATAAAATATTCCGGTTAAGATTGCTAGAAGCATTCGCGAGCCAGGTTCAGGCGCTAAGGTTGATTACTAACGCTTTTGACGACGTCCAGCTGTGAAAAGGCCCCCCGGATTTTTGCATCTCCCAAGCTTGGTGGGCCAATTCGGCGATAGCGGCTTCGGGGTTGGCCATGTGACCGGCTTCTAGATGTACCGGAGGAGTTCCTGCGGCACGATGCGCATTGATTTCGGCAATTAGGCTGTCTAAGATTCGCAGTCGGTCTAATGACACGCCGCCTTGCTCGGAAGGTACCCCCTCTACATAGCGGAACTGAGCGTAGATAGCCTGGCTGGGCGAAACGGGAAATTCCATTCGACCCAGAGGTGTAGCGGTAAACGCTGAATACAAACTGAATCCCGGTACGGCGGTAATCGCACTCATCTCTTTACCCTTTTTCTTTTTATCGGTAGGTTAGAAAAAAAGATAAGTATCCTTGAAAATGTATCTTTATGCTATTTTATTGCATTTTATTTCATAATTCTCTTGTCATTGAAGTTTGAATAATGCTAAAGTTCGCGTCATGAAGGAACGCGATGAGCGGCTCCATGCCCTTAGGCAGATTATCCTCACCCGTTCAGTCTCTAGCCAAGAAGAATTGTTGTGTCTTCTTAATGCTGATGGGTTTGATGTGACGCAAGCCACGTTAAGCCGAGATTTAAAAGCCCTTCGGGTTGGTAAGGTCAGCTCACCGGATGGACTGTATGTCTACAGTTTGCCCGACGATAGCGATCGAAGTCGCGGTGATCTCATTCGCGATTTTCAACGCGGGTACTTAAGTATGGAGGCTTCGGGGAACCTTGTTGTTCTCAAGACTCTTCCGGGGCATGCTCAGGCGGCAGCATGGGCTCTCGACAATCTTGAGTTAGGCCCTATTCTCGGTACCGTCGCCGGAGACGACACGGTTTTGATCATCTTAAAAGAAGGTCAACGATTTCTTGACCTTAAGAAGGTTTTGGCATCCCTGATGCCGCAATGGGAGGTATGACATGAAAGTTGGTGTAGTGGGCGCGTCCGGATATACCGGAATGCTTTTGTTGAGGCTCCTTCAAAACCACCCTCGGGTTGAACAGATTTTTCCAGTCTCAAGTTCAAAACCCGGCGAAAAGATCGCTCAAGAGGACCCTGGTCTTGGTACCTTTCTTCCTAAATTTGACCATTGCCAAGGGCGCTTTATGACCTTAGACGAAGCGGTCGCCCAGCAACCCGATGTCGTCTTTGCCGCCCTGCCACACCTAGCGAGCGCTTCGGTGTGCGCTCCTTTTTTTGGAAAGTCTGTCGTTATTGATCTTTCGGCGGATTTTCGGATTAAAGACCGTGCAGTTTTTCAACGGGCCTATGGACAAGAGCCACCGCGCCCCGATTTGCTCGACAAAGCGGTCTATGGTTTGGCCGAGTGGCACACACAGGCCATCAAAACCGCCGATATCATCGCCAATCCCGGTTGCTACACCACTTGTTCGTTACTTCCCCTGTTGCCCTTGTATCGCGCCGGTTTGATTGAACCCCGCGCGGTTATCAACGCTGCCAGCGGAATTTCAGGGGCGGGAAAAAAAGCAGAGTTGAAATACCTTTTAACCGAACGAGCCGAAAGTATGCAAGGCTACTCGCTGGGCACCCGGCATCGTCACTGTCAAGAGATTGAAGACCAGACCAAGGCTCAAGACCAACAGGCGCGAATTTTGTTCAACCCCCACTTAGTTCCCATGAAACGGGGCATCGCTTCGACGATTTTGGTCGATCTAAAGCCAGGAAAATCTCTGGCCGAGGCTGAAGCCGCCTGGAAGTCTGCCTACCAGGGCCGGCCTTTTGTCCAGTATACCGGTAACCGTATCCCCGCTACAGGCGAAGTCTGGGGTTCTAACCGCTGTGATTTCGGGGCCGTGTTAGCCGATCCCGAGCGGGACGCCTCTGCTTTGCTCATTTCTAGCGTCCTTGACAACCTGGTTAAAGGGGCTTCGGGTCAAGCTGTCCAAAATATGAACTTACGCTTTGGCTTTCCTGAGACAGAGGGGCTCCCATGGACCAACCAAATCTGATACAAAGAAAGCCTATGAAACCGTATCTGATTGTCAAAATCGGGGGCGTTGTTGCCACTGATACTCAACTTTTACAAAAGCTCTTGACCGATTTGGGTCAAGCCACCACTTACGCCTGCGTTCTTGTCCATGGGGGCGGTAAAGAGGTAACGGCCTTGAGCGAGCGCCTTGGTTACCAAGCAGAGTTCCGATCGGGCCTTCGCATCACCAGTCCCGGCGAGATGGAAGTCGTGGACATGGTTCTGGGTGGCAAGGTCAATATCGCTCTGGTCAGAATGGCGACGCAACTTGGACTGAAAGCTGTAGGTCTAGGGGGTCAGGACGGCAAACTTTTTTCAGCCAAAGCTCTTACTGTCGAAGGGGCACCCGACTGCCGCACTGGTCAAATCGTCGCCAGTGACCCTAGCCTCGTCAAACTGCTGTGCAGTGAAGGTTACCTGCCTATAATTCACTCCACCTGCATGGCAGCAGACGGCCAGGGACTGAACGTTAATGCCGACGAAGCCGCCCAAGCCTTGGCCGTTGCGTTAGAAGCCGAAGTGCTTTTGTATGTTTCGGATATCCGTGGCGTCTTAAAGAATGGTCAGGTGATAGCTCGTTTAGACGAAGAAGCTCTTGAAAATGAAATTGATGCCGGAGTGATTTCGGGGGGTATGATCCCCAAAGTGCGTAATGCTTCTGAAGCCGTTTCAGCGGGCTGTGGCCGGGTTATCATTGGCGGCTATCAAAGTACTGGCGACCTGAGTCGGCTTCTCGCAGGTGAAAGCGGGACGACCATTCATGATGGCGTCTAAGACAACTCTTGGCGATCTAATGAAAATAGGAGGCTCACTATGAAAGACCGAATGGTTTATCATCCCCCGTTTCCTAAAAACTATGCGGATGAATTTCTGGTGCTAGAAAAAGGCAAAGGCTCTTGGGTCTGGGACCGTTCAGGAAAGCGTTACTTAGACTTTTCCTCGGGGATAGCCGTTAATGCTCTCGGTCATGGCCGAGTCGACTTGGCGCGCATAGCCTATCGCCAAATGAAAAAGCTTACTCATGTCTCAAACCTCTTTACCACCGAACCCGCCTTGCAATTGGCCGCACAGCTCGTGGCTACCGGAGAACGCTTAGGCGGTCCTGCCTTCGCTGCAGTTCACTTTGGCAATTCTGGAACAGAAGCTAACGAAGCAGCCATCAAGTATGCCCGGGTTTATGCCCTCCGCACCCGAGGAGAAGGTCATCACAAGCTCTTATCGTTTACCGGGGCCTTTCACGGTCGAACCCTTGGCGCTTTGTCGCTGACGCCCACCGAAAAGTACCAAAAGCCCTACCACCCCCTTTTACCGGGAGTCGAAACGGCGACTTTTAATAATTTGAACGACCTGGATCGTCTTGATGCCAGCTATGCCGCCGTTTTTTTAGAGCCTCTTCAAGGAGAAGGTGGCCTGGAACACATCACTCCAGAATTTGCCACCAAACTCCAAGACCTGTGCCACAAACATGACATCCTTATTGTTGCCGACGAGATTCAATGCGGTCTGGGGCGGACTGGTACCTTTTTTGCGAGTGAGCAATTAGGCCTGGTTCCAGACATCGTCACGTTGGCCAAGCCTCTCGCCGGCGGGTTACCCCTGTCGGCAACGTTGATTCCTGCCAAAGTGAACGACATTGTTCATGTCGGTGATCATGGTACGACCTTCGGCGGTGGGCCTGTGACAACGGCGGTTGCTGGAAAAGTTCTGGATATTATTCTCAGCCAGGAGTTTTTAGCCGAGGTAACCCAAAAGTCTCAACACTTTACCGAGCTGTTAAACCGCCTTCAGGCTTCAAACCCCTCAATTCGCACCGTCAAGGGGCTTGGTCTTTTGCGGGGCCTGGCGATCAACATTCCACAAGGGAGTTCTTTGCTGTCGCAAATTTTGGCTGACGCGCAAGACGAAGGTTTGTTGCTTCTGCGTGCGGGTACCGACGTCTTACGTCTGGCACCGCCTTTAACTGTAACCACTAAGGAACTTTCCCAGGGCTGTGCGCTGTTGGAAAAAGTTCTCAAAAAAAACCTAGCCTAACAAGGAGAAACTTATGAAGAAAACTTACAAAAAAATCTGTCTCGCGTACTCGGGTGGCTTAGATACGAGCATCATCATTCCTTGGCTCAAAGAGAACTACGGCGGAGCAGAAATCATCGGCGTTTCTGTTGACGTGGGTCAGAAGGAAGATTGGGATGCCGTGCGCGCCAAAGGAGAAGCCTCTGGTGCCTCGAAACTTTTTATTGTCGATGCCAAAGAAGAATTTGCTCGCGATTATCTGTTTCCTATGCTAAGAGCGGGAGCTGTCTATGAAGGAAAATACCTTCTTGGAACTTCTATAGCGCGTCCTGTCACGGCCATGTATCAAGTCAAATACGCCCTTCAAGAGGGCTGCGACGCCGTTGCTCACGGCTGTACCGGCAAAGGCAACGATCAAGTTCGTTTCGAAATGACTTACCGGGCGTTAGCACCCCAGCTTGGCATCATCGCTCCCTGGCGTGAATGGGACATTACCAGCCGCGAAGAGGCCATCGAATACGCTCAAAGCCGTAAAATCCCCTTGGGAAAAATTTCCAAAGCCAATATTTACAGCCGCGACTGGAACATTTGGCACATGAGTCATGAAGGGGCTGAGCTTGAAGACCCGTGGAATCGCCCCCTCGAAACCATGTTTCAACTGACAAAAAGCCCCCAAGAGGCGCCCGATCACGAGACTGAAGTGAGCATCAGCTTTGAAAAAGGCATTCCTGTTGCTGTTAATGGTCAAAAGATGACGGCGATCGCTTTGCTCGATCTTTTGAATAAACTTGGTGCCGAGAACGGCGTCGGACGGTCAGATTTAGTCGAAAGCCGGACCGTCGGGATGAAAAGTCGCGGTGTGTATGAAACCCCAGCGGGCACCATCCTCTACACGGCCCTGCGTGAACTTGAAATGTTGTGCCTCGATGCTGAAACACTCGAAGCCAAGCGAAAGCTGGCCATCGACTACGCTCGCCTGGTTTACACGGGGAAATGGTTTACCGCCTTTCGTGTTAATCTTGAAGCATTTTTTGAAAGCTCATCACGGTACCTCACCGGTGAGGTCCGCGTGGTGCTGTATAAGGGCAATATCCTCATTGGCGGACGAAAAAGCCCCTATTCACTCTACAGTGAGGACTTGGCAAGTTTTGGAAAATCCAGCTATGACCACCACGACGCGACTGGCTTCTTAAAACTTTACGGCTTAAGTGCGGGAGTTCAAGCGGCGGTACAACCCGATTGGCATAAAAGCTAGGCTCAGCTAAGAAATTCCTTGACAACGGCGGCGGCTCGCTTTCTCATGAAAGGAGCCGCTGCGAAAGTTCCTTGAGGGGGGCTGTCGCGGCAGAAAAAGGAGTTTTCATGAGTTCCGTTCTCCGCAAGGTTGTCTTAAGCGACCGAGAGCTTCCGCAACGTTGGTATAATATTGTTGCCGACCTACCCCATCCCCCCGAAGCCATGTACCATCCCGCCACGGGAAAGCCAGCTACCCCCGAACAGATGGCGGTAATTTTTCCTCAAGAAATCCTCAAACAAGAAATGTCGAGCGAACGTTGGATCGAGATTCCCGATGAGGTGCAGGATATCCTCAAGCTGTGGCGCCCCAGCCCGCTTCACCGAGCTCTGGCCCTTGAAAAAGCCCTCGATACACCAGCAAAAATCTTTTATAAATGGGAGGGGGTGTCTCCTGCCGGCAGTCATAAGCCCAACACGGCAATTCCACAAGCCTATTACAATAAAAAAGAGGGAACCAAGCGCATTGCCACCGAAACCGGTGCAGGACAGTGGGGTTCGTCGCTTTCTTTGGCGGGCTCGCTTTTTGGCATTGAAGTTAAAGTGTATATGGTCAAGGTCAGCTATGAACAAAAGCCTTACCGTCGTATGCTGATGGAAAGCTGGGGAGGGAAGGTAGTTCCCAGCCCCTCTCGCGATACCCAAGCAGGTCGCGATGCCCTCGCCAAAGATCCTAACAGTCCAGGATCGCTGGGTTTGGCAATTTCAGAGGCCGTCGAAGATGCTGTGCAACGTGACGACACAAAATACGCCCTGGGCTCGGTGCTAAACCATGTTTGCCTTCACCAAACCGTTATCGGGCTCGAAACACAAAAACAGCTTAGCTATTTTGAAGAAGAGGCAGACATTGTCATCGCCTGCCATGGCGGCGGTTCAAACTTTGCGGGACTGGCCTTCCCCTTTGTCGCTGAAAACCTTACCAAAGGGAAAAAGACTCGCTGTATTGCTGTAGAACCGGCCTCATGCCCTTCCTTAACAAGGGGTTCCTATGCCTTTGACTACGGCGATACGGCTGGTTTAACCCCTATCATGAAGATGTATACCCTCGGTCACGACTTTATGCCCCCAGGAATTCATGCAGGTGGCTTGCGCTATCATGGAGCCTCGCCCTTGGTAAGCCAACTGCTTCAGGAGGGGTTAATCGAAGCCCGCTCGGTGAACCAAATTCCTAGCTTTGAAGCCGCTGTTCAGTTTGCCCGCAGTGAAGGGTTTCTCCCGGCGCCAGAAAGCTCACATGCAATCCGAGCCGCCATCGACGAAGCTCTGGAATGCCGCAAAACCGGTCAAAAGAAAAACATTGTCTTCAACTTGTCCGGGCACGGCCACTTTGATCTTTCGTCGTACGAAAAATATTTTAAAGGCGAGTTAGCAGACTATCCGCTTCCTGAAGCGGCACTAAAAGAATCTCTGGCTGGGCTACCACATATCGGCTAGCTCTCGGAGGGTCTTTGCACCCTGTCTTAGGTAGGTTGGTAGGATTAATCCTTCCAGGGAAAGAACATCCCTTTAAGGCTACGCTTACCAACCTTTTCAGACTCTTCTTTGAGCAACATTGCCCAAGGAATTTTTGCCTTTCTACGCCTCTGATCCTCGGGGAGAGTTTCCAGGTAGTCGTATTTATAAAGGAGGAGTTTGACTGCCGTTTGGTTCCATAACAAGACACCGACAAAACCCGGAAAAAGTCCCGCCGTCAACAACGAAAGGGCGGTCAAAAGAGCCGAGGAAATCAGAAGGAAAATTGTCAAGCCAGGGTTATCGATAAACAGCAAAAGGCACTTGCGAAGGAGTTTTCCAATTTGTGGCTCGATTTGTGCATTCATAGGCCAGTAGAACTGAACCAATAAAAACAATAACACCAAAAGCCAAATTAAAACCCCAAACAGGACAACTCCATAGGTTGAATGGAGTGCCGCATAAAAAGGCAACCCCAAGGTGACGCCTGCCAACGAAAGGAGAGCAAGAACGCCCAGAAAAAGTGAAGTTTTCCAACTTTGGCGCCAAAACCCACCCAGCTCGCCAGGGGTAAAGCGTTCTTGGCGCGAGATATTCCACGTGAAACGATTAATGACACCACCGACCAAGGCGACAAGGAGAACTCCCGGCAACAGCACTGCGATCATCGCTCCCAGGCCATAACTAGAGACAGCGGCGGCGCCCCCGAGTGCCCCAAAGACAGCGATATCAGCAACAACATTAAAGACAAAGGCCAGTGCCAAATTGTCCCAAAAATCAAAAAAAGCTTTTCGAATCAGCAAACCAATCATGTCGCCATCATAACCGGTATCACGGGTTCTTGGAAAGCAGATTCACGATATCCCGATCCGAGTCAGACAAGTTCATGGTTAATAAAGTTGGCAGATCGGCCCAAAGCACCTGTTGATGTTCATTGAGAATAAATTCTTGACTGTGGAGGTTGATACTCCAAGCTTCTAACAAGTAATGATTTTCGCCATTTTGGAAGGTGGTGCTCCCTAAACAGGCTAAAACGTCAATAGCGACCGAAAGTTCTTCGCTAAACTCTCGTTTCAAGGCATCCTCAGGTCCTTCGCCCTCTTCGAGCTTGCCCCCAGGGAACTCCCACTTTCCGCCTTGACTACCCCCCGGTTTACGTTGAGCCACCAGATACTTTTGGCCCTGACAGGCGACTCCACAAACCGACTTTCGTCTCACAAAAACACAACCTGAGGAAGAATAAAATGAAGAATCCCAAAACCCAAGGCTAAAAATCCAATAATCAGTTTGTTTGCCAACAAAACGTCATCTAACTTTTCGGTGGGAGCCAAGCGCTCCGGGCTATCCTTTTTGTAAAACTCGAGAATTAGCGTCGTTCCTGCAACTAAGGCCGTTAGTGACGGAATCAAGTCCCCTAAAAACACTTGATCGCCCGGCAAAACAAAAATCAACCCCAAGAAACCTGTGACAAAGGTCACCAATCCCAGAGCGCCAGTTCCCCACTTTTTGTGAAAAATTGCTAAAAATGCGTCAAGATCAGGGTGCGGGGCCCCTTTCCAAGCGGAACGTGCCAGAACCATTCCCGAAATAACATTGGTTATGACAAGCAGAAAATAGACTTGAACCATAAGTTTTCCTCACTTCAGTCTAAAAGAGTTTGTTCTGGCCGCGCAAGAGGCAAGACGTGCGGCTTCTTCCCAGAGGTCATCAGCAGAAAACCAGCCCTTTGAAGTCGCCAAAGCTTTTCCCGCGGCCCCCTGGAGAATAACCCCAGCACAAGCCGCGTCCCAAATTGAGCGGCCTCGGGCTAAGTAGGCACCGATGAATCCCGCCAAACAGTCCCCTGTCCCGCCGGTAGCCAATCCCGGTTCTCGACCGTCCCAGACGGCTTGTTGACCTTCTGCAGAAACAATCCAAGTAACACTATTTTTGGCCACCACGACCCCACCCACGGTTTTGGCTAGAAATTCTAGGCCTTCAAGAAAATTCATCGGTTTATCAGTGCGCTGGTTAAGGGCTTCCAGCAAACGGGCCAACTCCCCTGGATGAGGTGTTATAATCGTCTTGGGCCTGGCTGACAACCGCTGTTGCCCCAACAAGGAAGCCAAGGCGACCAAACCATCCGCATCGACAACCATTGGACTGGGTGCCTGCCAAAGGTTCTCTAAAAAAATTTCTCGCTGTTGGTCACGGCCCCAACCCGGCCCTGCGACAATAGAAGAGCACCTGAGCTCAGCAAAACGTTCTTCTGATCGTCTCATCACCGACGCCGGGCCTGCCGGCTCGTGGTTCGTCACCCAGGTTACCAAGCCTGCCCCGGCGGCCTGCGCGCTACGACAAGCCAACAAACCAGCTCCAGGGTAATCCATACTCCCTGCGGCGACGGCCACATGACCGCGTTTATTCTTCCAGATGTCGTCAGAGACTGTACCGCCCAAGCTCGATAGGTCCTCTTCACCAAGCCATAATACGGTTTTAGTAGACAGCGGAGCCGGAAAAGCCACAGGAACGACCACCAATTGCCCAGCATTCTGTCTCTGCTGAGGGTAAAAACACGAACTCTTGCCGAACCCCGCCGCCAAGGTCCAGGTAGCCGCTAAAACTGGTTCATCGGCAAAAAGTTCTAAGTGGTCGCTGAGTCCCGAAGGAACATCCACGGCCACAACCAACGGGTTATGAGTTTTCCTGAGTTCTTCGAGACGGCGTAGACGTTCACGCGCAGTGGCTCGTAATGGGGCGTTCCAACCCACGCCTAAAAGCGCATCGACCCACAAGTCAGCGGAGGCAAGCCATGCTTCGGCACGAGAGTCATCCCACAACAAGCATTCCCCACCCAGGGTTTGCACAAGCTGAAGTTGAAGTTGACACTCAGAAGTCGACGCGTCGCCCCACAAAAGGCACCGCACACGAAATTTGTTTTCTAGGAGTGCTTGCCGAGCGATGACCAGGCCATCGCCACCGTTATTCCCAGTTCCCACCAAAAAAACAGCTGTATTCTGCGGTGAAGGCTCCCACAAGTTGAGCAGAGCTTGATACATGAGCAGGCCTGCTTGCTCCATTAACGACAGCCCTGGAAGCCCCCTCTGACGGGATTCAGCGTCGAGTTCCAACGCTTGAGAATTAGAAAGCAAGTGGCGCATAAGAATTCAAGAGCTTATCACTCCGCCACCAGGAAAAATCCACGCGGGATCCATCACAGGTCATTGCTACTAAAACTCCACTGGGCGTAATTTGATAGTCCGAGATCCAAGAATTTTCGTGGGCACTGTAGGCGATTGTTCGTTCTAAGATAAGACGCCCTTGCTGGTCGAGAACGAGAAATCTCTCGCCGCCATTTTCGGGTGAGGACAAAAAGAACAAAAGGCCAGCTCGTGAAAGACCCAGAAACTGCAAAGGCCTATCGCCCATCAGCACTTCTTTGCCGGGTCGTGAAGGTTCGCGGGCAATGATCGGGAGCGCAAAGCCATCCAAAAAAGCTGAACGTTGGGGGTCAAACGAAAGAATTCGGCTTTGAATGAGGCTGATACCCGATTCAGTTTTTGTGGTGGGATCTTGGTTTCGGCGAAAATAATCCACTTGTAACCACAATCGCGGCTGAGTCGGGTCGGGTCTAACAATTTCAGCATCAGCGAAACTTCCCGGTGGCTCGCCTGCCAACCTCGGCAATCCATCCCACGGGATCAAAGCCTTGGCTTCGAGGGTTCCATCCGGCCGGAACCACCAGGCTGCCCACCCTGCGCCGGTACGGCACAAAACTGTTAAAACATCAGAAGTTGATACTGAAAGCTTGTCAATCGGAGGAAATGGCGTACCACCGACGCCTTCTTGGCCCAGAAAGTCTTGAAGTTTGCCATCTTTATTAAACCTGAGGACAATACTGGTAAGGCGGGTTTTTAACGCAGAATCAAAAGTCACGCGTTCATCGGGAACGCCATCCTCAACATACAGGCGGTCATGCGAGTCGGCGGCAATTTCCCCAACATGGCGAAATGGATAAGGAAAGGCGCGGCGGTTCTGCACCTGATCGGCCCCTCCTTTTCCCATCTGCACAGGCACAGGATTGTCTGCTGGGTTGTAAAAAAGGGTTATCAAACCGCCATAGCTGGTAAACTCCATGACTTTACGCGCATTTCCGTTAGCCACTAAAAAGAGCCCATGATAGTAAAAGAAACGGTTTTTTTCAGGTGAAGGAAGACCATTTCTGAGCATTAAGTCCATTTGGTCTTCTAAGGTACCTAGCTGAAGGTGAAAAAGCTCCTGCCGGGGCATCAGCTCGGGCGGTCCTTGATGGCACGACGCAAGAAGGCCCGCCAAAAGGGCAAGACCTGCCAGAAAAGAAAGGTTACGGCAAGACATAGTGCTACCATACACGAGGCTTTAGCGGTCAATCAAGTCTACCAGGAGACCTAAGCTCACTCCCAGGACCTCATTAGCTCGTTCCTGGGACCTCATCGGTTGACCGCTAAGGACATCTCCCGTAAGATGAGGCATGGCCATGAATATCCTGAACTTGATTTTCGGTTCAAAATCTGAACGCGACCTAAAACGCCTTTTACCACTTTTACATGCGATCAATGCGAAGGAATCCTGGGCGTTGAGCCTCTCCGCCGAGGACTTTCCCCGGCAAACCCAAGCTTTTCGTGAACGTCTGACTACAGGGGAAACACTTGATGACCTCATTCCCGAGGCCTTTGCTCTCGTTCGTGAAGCCGCGCGGCGAACCTTGGGAGAACGTCCCTACGATGTTCAGTTGCTAGGCGCCCTGGCGTTACACCACGGTTCGATTATGGAAATGAAAACGGGCGAAGGAAAGACTCTTTCGTCGGTTTCGGCGGCTTACCTCAATTCTTTGGCGGGACAAGGTGTGCACATGGTTACCGTCAACGATTACCTTGCCGAACGTGACGCCAAATGGATGAAACCAGTCTATGATTACTTGGGTGTCTCGGTGGGCTTTGTGCTGTCGTCTATGGATCCGGAGGCCCGTCAACCTCAATATGCTGCTGATATCACCTACGCCACCAACAATGAATTGGGGTTTGATTACCTGCGCGACAACATGCGCTGGGAGATGGGCCGCAAAGTTCAACGCGGCCATGCCTATGCCATCATCGACGAAATTGACTCTATTCTTATTGACGAAAGCCGTACACCGCTCATCATTTCAGGCCCAGTCGAAGATGACACGGCAAAACGCTTTCAAGAGGTCGACCCTCTGGTATCCTTTTTAAAAGAGTGCGACAAAGACCCTAAAACCAACGAATACCCGGAGGAACCTTCCCTGTTGAAGGGCGATTACAAGTTCGACGAGAAAGGTAAACGCATCATGTTTACCGACGAGGGTATGAACAAGATCGAAGCCCTCCTCCAACAGAATAAATTGATTCAAGGGAGCCTTTTTGTTGGGGAAAATTTCGAATTTATTCACTACTTCACACAGGCGATGCGCGCTCATAAGCTCTTTCATAAAGATGTCGATTACGTCGTGCAGGACGGAAAGGTTGAGATTGTTGATGAGTTCACCGGCCGCGTACTTCATGGCCGCCGGTATTCCGAGGGTTTGCACCAGGCAATCGAAGCTAAAGAACGTATTCGTGTTGCAGAGCATAACAAAACGGTAGCCACAATAACCTTTCAGAACTACTTCCGTTTGTATAAAAAGCTCTCGGGTATGACGGGTACCGCCGACACAGAAGCCAAAGAATTTACCAAAATCTATCAGCTGGATGTCATGGTCGTTCCTACCAATAGGCCTGTTGCTCGTATTGACGAAGATGACATCATTTATTTTAACGAAGATTTTAAGTTTCAGGCCATTGGCGACGAAATCATCGCCGCACACACCAAAGGCCAGCCGGTTTTGGTTGGTACGGTTTCTATCGAAAAATCTGAAAAACTCTCGAATTACCTGGTGCGCAAGGGTGTTCGTCACGAAGTTCTCAATGCCAAAAACCACGCACGGGAAGCTTTGATTATTGCCGAGGCCGGGGCCGTTGGTGCTGTTACTATTGCCACCAACATGGCGGGTCGTGGTACTGACATCAAGCTCGGCGGAAACCCCGAGTTCCGAGCCCGCCGAAAAGTGGGTTCCGACATTGATCAAGAAACCTGGCTAAAGGCCCTTGCCGACGAAACAGAAATTTGGCGAAACGAGTACAATCGGGTCAAAGAGTTAGGCGGTCTTTTGGTAATTGGTACGGAACGCCACGAATCCCGCCGTATTGACAATCAGCTTCGTGGCCGTTCAGGACGTCAAGGGGACCCTGGTCGCTCTCTCTTTTTTGTGAGTCTTGATGACACCCTTATGCGTTTATTTGCCAACGACAACGTGCGTTCCATGATGGGTCGTATGGGAATGGCTTCGGGGGAACCGTTGTTCCACCCCTGGTTAACAAAATCGCTGGCGAACGCCCAAAAAAAAGTCGAAGACAGAAACTTCGAAATTCGTAAGCACCTGCTTGATTACGATGATGTACTTTCAAAACAACGAGCCTTTATCTACGAACAGAGAGATGCTATCCTCACCGATCCCGATTTAAAAGCACGGGTACTGGTTGCGGGAAAAGAAATTATCGAGGACCGGATTGCGGCTTGGAGCAAAGCTGATGTGATGGCTGAGTTCTTGCCCGAAGTCCTACAAGCCTTTAAAGAGGACTTCTTTTGGGAACCTGACATTGCCTTAGAGGACCTAGCACAACTTTCTCCCGCTCAGTTGCGCGACCACTTGGTGACCTACCTTGAAAACGACTTAACCAACAAGGCTACCGAAGTTGGTGAAGAACCCTTAAACTTTTTTATTCGTGCCGAATACCTTCGAAAAATTGACAGTTTGTGGCAAGAGCATTTGGATAGTATGGAAGCCCTTCGGGATGCCGTTTACCTTCGAACGTATGCCCAAAAGAACCCTCTGCTTGAGTATAAGGTTGAAGGTTTTCAAATGTTCGATGTCCTGATTGATGAGATTAAAAGCTCCATCGCAAAAAAACTGTTTAAAATCCGAATTCAAAAAGCTCCGACTGAACCGCTTAGACGTGAACGAATCCCTGTTCAAGCCGCTCACCTGACGATGGGAGGTTTTGCCAACTCGGCACAACGAAACGAGCGCCCCGAAGCGCAGGGCGAAAAAATTACCGTAACCAGAAATCAGCCCAAAGTGGGGCGGAATGATCCGTGTCCCTGTGGCAGTGGAAAAAAGTATAAACTGTGTCACGGTCGCTAGCCTTAATTCTGTCAGCCGTCGTTGCCATCAATTCTGCGACGGCCTTTTCACTCAGCGATTCTTCGGCTCCCCAGCCTGGCAACGTACCGCAACCGGTTGTTCAGGTCAGCCTCAGTACGCTTCCCCCTCCACCTGGGGGCCAAGCCGTTGTTACTGTTGAGGTTCAGCTTCCTCCGGGTTTTTACCAGGATGCCGATAGTTCTTTTTTAAATTTCGCAGTTCTCAACGACTGGCCTCAGCCTCACCCCCTGACAGAGGGACCCGTAACCACGTCAAAACCTCAAGAACGGCGTGGCCACGCCAGCTTTCAAGGAAGTTTCAGCCTATCACGTACCGTTCAAATCCCCCCCGGCCCTCAGCCGTCTCACTGGTCAGTCCGGTTTTCTTACCAAATCTGCCAAATTAACGGCGCCTGCCTTCTTCCTTCTCAAATCACAGTCCCTTTAAGTCTAACCCCGATACCGACACTAACCACTCGGACAATATCACCTACACAGACAAAATCTAATGCTACGGGAAAGCTTGGAGGACAGCCGGCACAGGCCCCTTCTCGTCAGTTCTCAGGCCCACCCCTTTGGGCCTGGCTTGCAGCCCTTGGGGCAGCGTTTCTCGGGGGGCTGATTCTCAATTTGATGCCCTGCGTTTTTCCCGTGCTTTCGTTAAAAGCTCTTGCCGTGGTAAAAGCATCGGGCGAAAACCAACGCCTTCAGCGTTTATCTTCCCTACGTTTTGCTTCCGGCGAGGCAGCTTCGTTGCTTTTGCTCGGGTTAGGAACGGCAGCGGTCAAACTTGCCGGTGGTATACCTGTTTGGGGCGGGTTGTTCCAACTGCCCGTCTTTGTTTTAATCTTGATTGTCGTTTTTTGGTTTTTTGCCCTCGGTTTATGGGATATTGGCCCACGCTTTGCACCGTCCTTCCGTTCGGCACCTGCCACCGATTTTGCGAACGGTGCTGTCAAAGTTTTAGCGGCGGCTCCGTGTACCGCCCCCTTTCTTGGTCCGGCCCTCGGCTTTGCCTTTGCTCTGCCTGCCTGGGCCATCCCACTGTTTTTTTTGGTGATCGCGCTGGGTTTGGCCCTGCCTGACTTACTTTTAGCAGCCTTTCCCGCAATCTTTAAGCTCTTACCACGCCCTGGAGCATGGACCAAGCTCTTTGAACAATTCATGGGTTTTCTCTTAGCTGGCACCGCGTTGTACATGGTCTGGATCTACGAAAACTTGGCCGGATCGTCAGCTATGTGGGTCATGTTAGCCTTGTTATGGGGCCTTACCCTCCTTTTTGCCGGCGGTGATGTACTTACCAAAAACAAACGCCCCTGGATACGCCGCTTATTTTTTTCGGTTCTGGCGGTCGTCGTCCTTGTGCTCGGATTTGTTCTCAGCCAACCCTCAGCCATACCCGCTTCAAACGGCACGGCGATTTTGGGCTCAACGTCAACGGCTTTACCGTCACGCCCCCTCCTTGCTGGCTGGAAACCGTTTAGCCCCCAGCAACTTCAACAAGCTTTAGCCGATGGTCGTCCCGTTTTTGTTGACGCTACCGCCGCGTGGTGTGCCACTTGCTTGGTAAATGAAAACGGTGTCTTGGCAGATCCAGAAGTCCAAAAGGCTCTCAAAGCCTCTGGGGCTTTGCTCTTGCGGGCCGATTTTACCCGGCCCTCAACGCCTATAGCCGATTGGTTAAAAGCAGTCGGTCGAGCGGGTCTCCCCGTCTATGCTCTCTACGTGCCAGGCAAAGCCCGCCCTCACCTGTTCCCCGAGTTGCTCGAAAAGCAAAGTTTTCTTAGCGAGTTCTCGAAACTCTTGACTCGCTCCTAAAAAGCAAGGCCCCCTCAAAGGGAAGGCCCTCTCAAAGGAAAAACCTTATCAACTTCGGTTCGGTGAACAAAGCTTTGTGAAGTGGACGTTGTACCCCGACCTTTGATAGAATCGCCGCATGGCTTCGACCAAACGACGTAACATTGGCATCATTGCTCATATTGATGCCGGTAAAACCACGACTTCCGAACGGATTC
>JAJXVP010000261.1 GCA_021782055.1 bacterium
AGCTTTTTTCCCGTTCCAAAAAAGCGCATCAATGTAGGTGTGTCTTAACTGTAGGTTATCAGGATTTTGCTCTAGACGAGCACGAGCGTCTTCCAAGGCCGCTTGTCGAACCCCCTGCTCTTCTTCGAAGGTGTTTAAGAGGTTTTGTAATCTCTCTGTAGGCTGATATTCAGCTAGGATCTGCCGTCTAACGCGCTCGGCATCGGCAGTTTGACCGTTTCGAGTCAGAATTTCTAGCAACACTAAACGAAACTGAACGTCACGGGGAAAACGTGAAATGGCTTGGTTTAAGACCCCTTCAGCCTGATCTGGGTACCCATTCACGTTGTAGATTTCTGCTGCACTTAACCAAGAAGACCGTTTTTCGCCCAGAGCTTGTTGAACTTGCACCATGAGGTTTTGGCCCTTATCCCCTTGGCCAGCCCATAAAAAGGTTAAGGCTTTGTTGATGAGCAAGTTTAGGTTGCCTGGATTGGCCGTAAGACCTTCTGTATAGAGGTTTAAAGCCTCTTGATAGCGTCCCAACCAGGCCATTTCTTTGGCAACTTCAGCCCACACCTGAGCATTATGAGGAAACCTCTGAAGATAAATTTGGTAATACCGTAGGGCATCATCCACCTCACCAGCCCAGAGGTTGTCTTTGGCAATCCACAAGATAATCTCGGGATTATCTGGAGCCTGCAATCGCGCAGCAGATAAGATCTTAAGAGCATCCCCATAATCTGTGAGCAGGGTATAGACCTGGGCGAGTTCCAAATAAGGGGCTAAGAGCTGGGGATTTTGATGGATTTGATACTGATAATCGCTGATGGAAAGGTAGGGCTTATCTAAACTGCGGTCAGCAAGGTGGTCAGGAAAAACTAAGGGTTTGGCTTCTTGAGGAATTTCGTAACCAGGTTGATGCAAAAAAAAGGCATCCAAATACAAAAAATAACGACCGTCATAGCGACGTTTGGTAATCACCTCAAGACGAAACTTATGTAAGCCAGCCGAGAGCTGAAGCGGTACTTTGACACGGTTCCAAAACAAAAGCGGCGAGTAGGAAGACACCACATTTGTCCCTTCGCGAGAGATGGGTATGGCAGGCCCGCCATCTACCGACAGGGTAAAAGGTGAAGCGTAACTGGGAGATAATTCATCTTGAGGTCCGGCAGGGGTTCCGCCCCACCAAAAGGTCCATGAGCCAGATTCGGGAACCCGAACCACATATTCTGCAAAGTATTTCTCTTGATCCGGTAAGGTGGTTGCGGTATTCAGCTGAAGTTCACGTTGACCAGATGCCGAATAATCCAAAATGGCCTGGCGAGCAAAATTGGTTACCACGGCATTTTCAGCTTCCCAGTACACAAACCCCGGTGTCGCGGGTGGAAAAACTGGGTCAAGGCGATTGGTTTGAGCTGACAAACTGTAAGTAAGCAGGGCCATTCCCAGGAAAAGCCCAATTCTCAACGGTAACTTCATCATCAATTCCTTCTTAGTTTCGCAACTTACGACACAAGAACTACTTCAAGTATATCGGTTGGCAAGAACAGAGGAAACAAATTTTCGAATATTTTTAGAGTTTTTGGACAATTGGATTGATTTCCTGAGTAAACCGTTGTAACTTTATAAAGGAAAGGATTTTTGAAATCCGGGGAGGAATTGTGAAAAATTCAAGGCTTCATCTGGCGGCGGCGATGGGCTTGAGCCTGCTCTTAGCCGCCTGCCAAAACCCCACGAGTGCAACGAACTCAAATGCAACGAACTCATCTTTCGTCAATGGTTCACAGGCAGTCAGCTATACCGATGTTCAAACTTTACAAAAAGATTTTATGAATAGTTATTATGCCAGTTCAGGGGGGACACAGTTGGGTGTGGCGAAAGCCCTAACTCCCTTTTTGCCCCAGACGAGTGCCCCAAGCTCAGCGAGGGCCACGGTTCCTGTGGGGAACAGTTCCATTAAGTCGTGGAAGTTTAGCGACTTGGTAGCCAATACTCAAAACAACCCTTCAGCGAACACCTTAACCGACTACCCCGAAACAGGGCAAAGTACCACGTTCACTGTAGTTCCGTTATCCTCTAACACATCAACCCTCGCCATTTACGATATCACGGCAACCACCACTTTCCCCACTACAGATACTCGGCAAAGTTATGTGGAAGAATACTATGTTCAAGACGTAGGCTTGAACCCAGCCACCGGCTATGACTCCGCTAGTACACCTGACGGCTTATGGACGACAGCTGACCCCATAGTTCAGCCCAATATTGGTCCTGCCTCGAATGGCGGTTGGGGACAAAACCAAGATTATCGCCTGAAAATGCATTTAACGTTTCGAGATGGAACTACCCGAGACGAGCAAATCGTATCCGATAGCAACCCCAGTTCCTCTGGGGTGATTTTTGGACAGGCACCCACGGTAGGTGGCCCTAAGTTTGCTTCTTTTGACGTTTCGTCGACAGCGTCACTCGATATGGCTCAACAATTTGTACCCGCGGCTTCGACAGACCCTACCATCAATTATTCGTCAGTCGTCGTTTATGAGACTCACCCCGCCACCAACCCCAACTTTTGGTTTTGGCAAGGCAGCACCTCACAGACCATTGTGGGCATCCGTTATTATACGGAACAGTACGTCAATAGTGGGACAACCTTGAATGCCACCAGTGTGAGCTTTGAAAAGACACTTTCCAACTATACTGGTACGGGAGGGACGTATTCAAAAACTCTCACTCAACTGCAAGGCGGTTCCTCGTTTGAAACCTTAGCCGAGTCTGTACTTCGAGAAGAAACCTCCTGGCCGATTGTTAACTCACAACCCGATTTCTCTCAAGCAACTGTGACAAAATACATGCAAACCCGGGTCATCAACGTTTCGGGTCAGCAGGATTTTTACCTTCAACAGTTGAACACGGATTACGTGAATCTTTCAGGTTGGGCGGCCGGTACATTGTATACCGTGCCAACAGCCAATGTGGATGCCTCTACGTCTAGTGACCCTTCGGCTCTTCTGTTTACCCGCAATGCCTTAACCACGGGCACAGCAGGTGCCCTTCCCTTGGTTTCTCCAACGGTAGTTTCTGGTTCAACGTTTTTGGCTCAGGTTTACACTTCTATTGTTGAAGGTGCCGCGACCATACCGGCATCAACCGCAACACCTCCGACGAACTTGACGGGAACCTCCAGTTCAAGTTCTGTGTATTCTTTTAATGGCCAACGGGTTGTGGGGAGTTCTTCCCCCAATGTGTCCTCCTTTAATTTAGGAAAATCGGGGATGGTTGAAGCCTGGGTTTATTTGAATAAACTGACGAACACAATGGGGATCGTTCACTATGGAACCAAAGTAGACTTCTCGGATGAGGGGTATTCCCTGCAAGGCTGGAATGGCAACGGTCAAGTGACCATGGTGGTCGACTCTAGTCCCAACACTTATGACCAAGTTTTGAGTACCAAGAAACTTCGTCTTAATACCTGGTATTATTTAGTTGGCGTGTGGGACGTCACCAATGGCAACCATTACTTGCGGCTCTATATTAATGGAGCTTTGAACAACTCCACGACGACCCTTCCGGCAATCAACCCGTATGGCTCACAAGCGGCTAATGAAACGTCAAGCGTCATGATCGGATCACAGTTGCCTGCCAGTTATAGTTCTCAATTAGGATACTTTGGTGTTGATGGAAAAATTACAGGTGTCATGATCAGCAATCCTTACACCAACAGTGCCGTTACCAACATGGGAGACCCTACCAGTACGGCTACCATTGACAACTACGTCGCCTCGGTATACAGCCAATATAAGAACTTAACTTCAGGTTGGTAATATGCGTGTCTTAGTTGCGGGGGGAGCCGGATACATTGGTAGTCATGTGGTCTGGGCCCTTCGTGACGCGGGGCATTTTGTCACGGTCGTCGACAACCTATCGACAGGCTTAAGGTCCAACCTCCCACAGGACTGTGAACTGATGGTTGCCGACCTGAGCGAGCCCCCAGTTGCCGTTCAAGTTGTGCAAAGTAAGCCCGACGCCGTCATTTTGTTAGCAGGTGCCAAAGCCGTGGGGGAATCCATGGTTGATCCCGGAAAATACGCCCGGAATAATCTGGCGTCTGCCTTGTATTTGATAGAAGCTCTTACCCAGGCAGGTTGTCAAAATTTGGTTTTTTCTTCGACAGCTGCTGTCTACGGCGAACCTCAGTACTCTCCTGTGGATGAA
>JAJXVP010000262.1 GCA_021782055.1 bacterium
GGGTCCAGGCTCTGAATCACCGGAGATTTTCGCGAAAAAATCAAAATGACGGCAAATAGAACCATCAAGCCTCCCAGCGCCACAAAGGGCCAGGAGCGGAGGGCAAAGCGGAGAAAAGGATTAGTGATGGGCTTCATGCGGCTGTACCGATATCTCCAAGACCAGCTCTTCGGCACCGCCGGGGACGGCCTGTCCAAAAGGATAGAAGAGCAGTTTATCTCCCGGTGTACACGCAACCGATTGAACCGAAGAGCGAAATCCTTCTGCGCCTTGGCTCCGGCTGGCTACTTCCTGTTGAACCACCAGAAAGTACCCCTTTTTATGCGGATACACCGTCATACTAACACGAAGTCTAAAGTTTTCACCATCCAGAGAAACCACAAGTGGTTTACCCATCGTCGCCGAAAGGCTGCGAGGGTCTTGCCACAAAACCTTCGAAATATCCCCTTGAATCACCTGGGGAACAAGCGAAATATCGACCTTCGGCATCGCCGGAAGATCTTGTGCTGCCAAAGGAGCCAGGCCCAGCACCGTCAGCGACAACAGCAAAGCTCCCCAGCGCGGTCGTGCCATCTAGCGGTTTCCCCCCTCGAACGAGGTCATCTTGATCAGTTGACTATTGCCATTAAGGGGCACCGTGTAGCCTGAAGGGAGCTGAACATGCACTTCGGCCACGCTGGCGCCCGTGGTCTGACGGCCCAGCCAAAAGCCAAACCCGCCTACAACCAGGCCAAAAACTGCCGCCGCCGCAGCCAGCCCTACCCAATTGAGGTCGAAATGTCGTGACGAGCGTGGAGTCGAACGTAGGGCTTCAAGACGCAGACGAACCGCTTCGCGGGCTTTTTGTAACGATTCAGGGTCGGCCAGTTGGGCCAGCTTTTCATGAATAGACTTTTGACGTTCCCATTCTTCTTTCCATTGGGGGTCGGTAGCGATTTTTTGCTCGACGACTTGGTCCCAAGGAGGTTCTACCTCATGATCCACATGAGCGGAAATCAAGAAGCGGTCTGTTTTCATGATCTCTCCTCGCCCAAAAGCTGGGCCAACTGGTTCCTGGCGCGAAAGACGCGGACTTTGACGTTGCCTTCGGTGATGCCCAGCATCTTTCCGATTTCGGCATACGCAAAGCCTGCGTACTCCTTAAGAATTAAAACAATCCTGAGGTTGTAGGGTAACTGCAACAAAGCGTGTTGAACCTCCTGAATTGTCTCTTTTCGTTCGACAGAACGTTCCCCTTCGTGCCCCAGGTCAAGCTTAGGCTCATGATAATGCCGCTCTACCGCTCGGCGTTCCCGGCCTTTTCGCTTTTCGTAGTTCAACGCAAGGTTGCGCACGACGCGAATCAGCCAAAACTTCAGACCTTCATCCTTGGGCAACACATCACGTCGCTCGTAATACTTGATGAAGGCTTCCTGAACCACCTCTTCAGAAATATCCTCGCGCGCTGTCATGCGATAGACAATCCTGTAGAGCAAAGGAAACCAGGTCTCGTAGACTTTCGAAAAATCATCGTAAGCTGAGAACTCTGTCACGATAGAAAACAGAAGGAAAGGCGGCACGTTACACAGCTCGCTTTACGACCGGCCCTTGGGGAGTATCCTCCACCAGCCAGCCTAGGTTTTTGATTTCTTGCCGTAAACGATCAGACTCGGCCCAGTCTTTGGCTTTTCGAGCGGCGAGACGTTCCTGCACCAAGGTCTGCACCTCGCTAGGGACGGCCTCTTCGACGGGGACACTCAGCTGTTCCAGGCCCAAGCCCAAAACCTGGTCCATAGCCAGGGCTAGAGCAAGCTTTTCGCCGGGGGGCAGTTGGGTATCTTTAACCACAGCCCAAAGCACCGACAGCGCCTGCGGCATCGCTAAGTCGTTTTCAAGGGCTTCGCGCCATTGCCCCAGGTAGGCTTTTCCGGCATCGCTCAGGGGCAGGGGCTCACCAGCGCGCTTCCACTCGCGGACCTTGTCGAGCAAATTGCGTCGCGAGTTGCGAGCCCCCTCCAACGCCTCCCACGAAAAGGTCAACGGACTGCGATAATGCGCCCCCAGGCAAAACCATCGGTAATCTAACGGGTCGTAGCCCTTTTCGATCAGCTTTTGAAGGGTCAAGAACTCACCCGTCGATTTAGACATCTTTTCTTTTGAAAGGAGCAAAAACTCGCCGTGAAGCCAATATTTGACCCAAGGTTTACCCGTGGCGCCTTCACTTTGGGCAATTTCGTTGGTGTGATGCACGGGAATGTGGTCAATTCCCCCGCAGTGAAGGTCAAAAGACTCACCGAGGTACTTCATACTCATCGCCGAACATTCAATATGCCAGCCGGGATAACCCCGTCCCCAAGGGGAATCCCACACCATGGCTTGCCCGTCAAACTTCGAGCGCGTGAACCAGAGCACAAAATCGCGCAGGTTTCGTTTATTACTATCGTAAGAGGTGCGTGCCACGGAGGTTTCTTGGCGGTCTAACAGGGCCAGCCGACCATACTCGGGGAACTTCGAGGTATCAAAGTAGACGTTGCCCCCCGCCTGATAGGTCAAGCCTTTGCTCTCGAGCTTTTGGATCAAGGCAATCATATCGTCAATATGTTCGGTAGCGGGACACACCACACTAGGCTTTTCAATAGCAAGCCTCGTGGCGTCTTCAAAAAAGGCATCCGAAAAAAAACGGGCAATTTCCCAGACGGTACGACCTCGCTCACGGGCCCCTTGAAGCATCTTGTCTTCGCCTTCATCCCCGTCGCCGGTTAAGTGGCCAACATCGGTGACGTTCATCACATGCTTCACCTGGTAGCCTAGGGTTTCGAAGGTCCGCCGCAAGACATCTTCAAAGATATAGGTGCGAAGGTTCCCAATATGGGCATAGTTGTACACGGTGGGGCCACAGCAGTACATCGAAACTTGGCCTTCGACCAGAGGTTGGAAGTCCACCAGTCGGCGTTCCATGGTGTTATAAAATTTCAAGGACAACACGAACTCCTGCGCCCAAAGGACTTTTCCTTCTCGTGGTAAACACCTAGAATGGGGCGCATGTTCAATCTAGGGGAAAAGGTAGCAAAAATCAACCTTCAGGGGCGTGTCCTCTACGAGGAACCACTGGCGAAGCACACCACCTTTGCCGTCGGCGGCCCCGCCGAGGTTATGGTATTTCCTGCTACAGTCGACGATTTGCAGGTCATTGGGAAGTTTTGCCAAGAGGATGACGTCCCCTTGTTTGTGCTGGGCAAAGGGGCCAACCTTTTAGCCTCGGACCAAGGCTTGCGGGGCGTTACCGTCAACCTGACAACGTTAAATAGCTGGCATTTTGAGGGCAACCTGTTCCACGTCCAGGCCGGCTTGTCGATCGATACGGCCGTTGAGCTGTGCCGAGATCGGGGCGTTTCGGCCCTCGAAGCCTTTTATGGCATGCCCAGTTCGGTCGGTGGCGCCTTTTGGATGAACGCTCGGTGCTACGGCCGCGAAGCGTCTGAGGTTTTTGTTCGCGCTCTTGTTCTTGATTCCGAAAAGGGCCTTTACGAGGTGAGTTTTCCCGCCTCGGCGTGGAGCTATAAAGTGTCGCCGTTTCAAACCCTGCCCGGCATCATCGTCGAGGTTACGGTTCAAACTGTTCCCCAAGACCGCGACACTTTACAAACCATCATGAACACCAACTACAACGACCGACTGCAAAAGGGTCACTACCGCCTACCTTGCGCCGGGAGCATCTTTAAAAACGACCGACGCTTTCATGACCCCTCGGGCGTCATCATTGACCGGTGCGGTCTTAAGGGTCTGCGTCGCGGTCACGCCGTGGTTTCAGACTGGCACGGCAATATCATTGTCAACGAGGGGGGTGCCACGGCCTCTGATTTGCGCACCCTGATCAAGGATGTCCAACAAAGGGTCTACGATCAAACCGGCTTTTTGCTCGAAGAAGAGGTTCTTTACATCGGCGACTGGGCGCCACTCACCTAAGGTTTGCGAGTATCCCCTTGGTAATCCCAAAACACGGTCAGGCTGATTTGCGATAGCGGCCCCCAAACTTCTAGGGGAACACTTCCGAGCACCTCGCTTTGACGCGCTAGGGTTAGGCGAACCCTCAGCGGAGGCGCGACCCACAGAGCCTCGGCCGAAAGTTCATACACAGGCAACGTGGTACGGCAGGTAAGTCCCGCTTTGGCAACTAAAAGGCTCGTT
>JAJXVP010000032.1 GCA_021782055.1 bacterium
CGCTCGTCGGCGATTCTGAAGAGTTTCACCCCCTTCCTGGCGAAGACGTCCACGAGGTTGCCGTCGGCCCCGTCCATGCTGGGGTGATCGAACCAGGACATTTTCGCTTTCAATGCCGGGGCGAAACTGTATATCGCCTCGAGATCGCCTTGGGCTACCAACACCGTGGTCTTGAAAGCGCCTGGGAAGGGGGCCCCAACCCCCGAACACGCCACTATGCTGAAACCTTGGCCGGGGACACGACGATTGCCCACACGACCGCCTATGCCCGTATCCTCGAAGCCCTCTCGGGGACCAGAGTACCCCTTCGAGCCGAAGCCCTGCGGGCCCTAGGTCTAGAGCTAGAACGGTTAGCTAACCATGTTGGCGACCTGGGGGCTTTGGCCGGTGACACAGGGTACCTCCCCACGGCAAGCTTTTGTGGCAGAATTCGAGGAGATTTTCTTAATCTTACCGCTCTCGTCTGTGGCAACCGTTTTGGCCGAGGGTGGGTCGTTCCTGGGGGTGTGGCCTTCGACGTCGACAAACCGCGCGCGGCAGAACTCCTAAAACGCTTAGATATTTTGACAAAAGAGACCAACGATGCGGTCAATCTTCTTTGGTCAACTTCGTCGGTTTTAGCGCGAATGGAGCATATTGGCCCCGTCACCCGTGAGCAAGCCCAAACCCTGGGGTTGGTGGGTCCCGCCGCTCGCGCCAGCGGCCTGGTGCGCGACGTCCGCTTTGACCAACCGGTGGGTCTGTACCGGTTTCAACAGATTCCCGTGTCGACCTACGATACGGGTGATGTGTTTTCACGGGCGTATGTCCGCTGGCTCGAAATTCAAAAATCCTTGGTCTTTGTGCATGACCTAGTTAAAAACCTCCCTTCGGGTGCCCTGAATGCTCCCGTGGGGGCCCTGAAACCAAACCATCTGGCAGTAGCCCTTGAAGAGGCTTGGCGGGGCGAAGCCGCTCACGCCGCCTGGACGTCCAGCGACGGCAAGCTAGCCCGCTACAAGGTGATTGACCCGTCCTTTCACAATTGGACGGCCCTGGAATGGGCGCTAAAAGGTCAGGAAATTTCTGATTTCCCGCTCTGCAACAAAAGCTTTAACCTTTCGTATTGCGGACACGATTTATGACAGGAGTCTGACATGTTACGCTCACTGCTCACACGTTTAACCCAAGGACACAGGACAATCGGTTACCCCCATAAGGCGCCCCCTGCCCTCTCGGACCGATACCGGGGCCGCCCTTATGCCGACACTTCGCGCTGTCCCAGTGGCTGTCAGGCCTGTGTTCAAGCCTGCCCGGTGAACGCCCTTCACACCCAAAACGGCCAGCTCCAGGTCGATCTGGGTGCCTGTCTGTTCTGCACCGATTGCCAGACGGCTTGTCCCGAAAAAATCCTCGAGTTTACCCCCGAGTTTCGCATGGCGTCTCGCGAGCGAAAGGGCTTGGTCGTTCCACTAGCCGAAAAAGGAGCACTTACCCCCGAAGCCTTTGCCCGCGAAATACGACGATTGTTGGGCCGCAGTCTCAAAATCCGCGTAGTGAGTGCGGGCGGCTGTAACGCCTGCGAAGCCGACGTCAATGTGTTGTCCACGATTGGCTGGGATTGGGGGCGGTTTGGTATTCAAATCGTGGCTTCGCCAAGGCACGCCGACGTCCTTTTACTGACGGGCCCGGTTACCAACAACATGGAGCTGGCCGTGCAAAAAACCTACGCCGCCATGCCCGAACCTAAGCTCGTCGTCGCGGTGGGTTCGTGCGCGATTGCAGGGGGCCCCTTCGCGGGCCACCAAAGCGTTCGAGGCGGTGCTGAGCAGGTGCTAAAAGTCGACTTGTATATTCCCGGCTGTCCGCCGCATCCTTTAACCATTCTTGATGGTCTGTTACGATCATTAAACAAAATCAAGCGTTAAATAAATCTAGGAGGCAGCCTTGATTATCCTCGGCTATATTTTTTCTTTATTGATCGGCGTGAGTCTCGGTCTGATTGGAGCCGGAGGCTCCATTTTGACCGTTCCAGTACTCGTGTACTTGATGGCCATTCCGCCGGTCTTGGCTACCGCCTACTCGCTTTTTATCGTGGGGACGACCGCTCTGGTGGGCTCGTTTCGTTTTATGCACCGAAAACAAGTCAGTTTTAAAACGGCCTTGGTCTTTGCGCTGCCTGCCTTTTTGGCAGTCTTTTTTACCAGGCTGTGGCTCGTACCCTCCCTGCCCCACGTGCTGTTCACCTGGGGCTCGTTCAGCCTTACCAAAGATGTCTTTATCATGGTTTTGTTCGCCATCCTCATGTTGGCCGCCTCGATCTCGATGATCCGAAGCGGAACCGCTCAAGATGACGAGGCAGAAACCTTTGTGCCCCAGTACAACCTCCCTCTCATCATCGGCGAAGGGCTTCTGGTGGGCGTACTGACCGGCATGGTCGGTGCCGGCGGAGGCTTTTTGATTATCCCCGCTCTAGTCATGTTGGCCCGACTTCCCATGAAAATTGCCGTCGGCACTTCGCTTTTAGTCATTGCGATCAACTCGCTTTTGGGCTTTTTGGGCGACGTAGGCGCGCATGGACAAAATATCAACTGGACGTTTTTACTGATCTTTACCGTTTTGCCCGTGGGGGGCATCTTTATCGGTGCCGCCCTAACCAAGGTCATCTCGGGTGCCAAACTCAAAAAAGGCTTCGGTTGGTTTGTTCTGGTGATGGGCGCCGCCATTCTTTTAAAAGAGCTCTTGTGATTAAAAGAACTCTTGTGAACACGCTAAAGCGGCAGCAAGTCGCGCTAGGGCGCGGTAAAGATGGGGTGCAACTCGCTTGCCAAGCGCTCTTCGGCCACATGCCGAGCCAAGAATTGAAACTTGTGGCGGCAGTGGGGGCATGAAAGCGGGTAGCCGTTGGCAAAGGCTGTTCGTTGCGGGATGTCAAACGCCAGGGGCTGGCCGCAAGCGGGGCAAAACTTCGGCAGGTCATCAAAGAGGCTTTTCATAGCAAAGCCTCCCACGCCTGAACGATCAGGCCCACAATCTCGTCAGGGGTCTGTCGCGAAACATCAATAACAAGGTTGGCTGGTTTTTGGGCGTCATTATCGATCTGGTAAAGCTTGAGGTAGCGATCATGGTCACGCTGATCACGCTCTCGTGTCGCCTCCAAGACCGCCTCGTCAAGTTCGCCGCCCTCACGCTGATAGATGCGAGCCGCACGAACTTCGAGCGGGGCTTCGAGCCACACACGGAGGCGAGCTTCTTTCCAGAGCCAGATGGCGAGCCGCGAGGCCAGCACGCTGGGAGCGGCGTTGGCACGTTCAATTTGTCTCTGGTCTACTAAGTAGTCCCACTTGGGGTCGTGTTCGGCTTCTTTAGCAATTTGGGCCAAGGGCAGGCCTAACTCCTGCGACAAAGAACGAAAGGTGTAGTTTACGACCTGAGCCCCAAGGCGCTGGGCTAAAAGGGTACTGACAGTGGTGTTGCCACAGCCGCTTTTTCCCGAGACAGCAATACGGATGGGCTGGTGCAAGACGAGATTATTCGACATTTCTGGCCTGCTCCCGAATGTTTTCAAGGGCATCTTTTAAGGCCACCACCCGTTGCTGAACCTCAGAGAAGGTAGTCTTAGAGCCTATCGTATTGATTTCACGTCCCATTTCCTGACACAAAAAATCCAGCCGTTTTCCTATCGGCCCCTGTTCTAGAAACAACACCTCGCAGGCGTCCAGGTGCGATTTTAAACGGACAAGTTCTTCGTGTACGCCCGAACGCATCAAAAGCACGGCGGTTTCGGTCGCGATTCGATTGTCATCCACCTCGGCCGCCAATTCCGCGAACTTACGTTTTAAGGTTTCGCGGAACACCTCTTCCATATCAGCACTGCGAGCCTCGATGGCGGTTTGACCCTCCCGCAAGATAGCAAGCTGACCGCGAATATCGGCTTCTAAACGCGCGCCTTCGGCACGACGGGTGGCCGCAAAGGCCGACCACAGGGCGTCCAACGAAGCCTCAAGCGCGGACCAAACTTCTTCGGGTTTTACAGGGTCGTCGGCCAAAAGCACCCCGGGACGGTCGGCAAGATCAGCCCAGGTGATTTTACCCGGCAACTTAGAGACCGCGCGAAGGCTTTCGAGCGCGGCTTTCCAGGAACGAACGGCGTCAGCGTCTACGCGCAACGGGTTTGTTCCCGACTTTTCTTTAAAGCGTACCGTAAATTCCACCCGGCCACGGAGAGCCTGCGAAGCCAATTGCTCGCGTAGCTTGCCCTCCCAACGGGCCAAGGCCGGAGGCAGGGTGACAAATAAGTCCAAGTAACGGTTGTTGTAGCTTTTTAGCTCTACTGCTAAAACAAATTTCTCGGTTTGAGTCTCGGTAAACGCAAAGCCAGTCATGCTGATCATAGAGCTTCACCACCCTTGCCCGCGCGGCGCTCTAAAAAAGCTCTGCCCACTTTCCAGTTGTCGCCAGCCCCCATCGTGACTAACAGATCCCCCTCGTGCAAGGACTCAAGATAGTACGGTAAGGCGTCCAGAGGTTCCTCAAAGTATCTGACGGCCCCCCTGAGGTTCCGGGTTCGATCGTAGAGCAGGCGACCTGTGGTGACACCGTCCCAAGTTTCTCGCGCCGAGGCATAAATCTTGTGCAAAATCACCTCATCGGCACTTTCTAACGAAGTGGCAAACTCCTCTAAGAGGGTTTTCGTTCGGCTATAGGTGTGGCTCATGAAGTCGACCACCAAGCGGCGGTCCGGGTAAAACTCTCGAAGACCCTCCAACGTAGTCTTGACTGCCGTGGGGTGGTGGCCGTAATCGTCCATAACCAGAACACCGCCGACCTCACCGACAATCTGGGAACGGCGTCTTGAGCCGCGAAAGCCTTCGAGGGCCTGCGCCACGCGAGCGATTTCGACTTCGTTTGGCCAACGGCCCTGGTCATCCTTAAACAAAGAAAAGGCCAAAGCGCAGGCCCCCGCGGCATTGACGATGTTATGGCGTCCGGGAATGGTGAGCCCGAGCGGCGTACTCCAGCCCTGCAACGAAAACCGCACTCGGCCCGGATGAAAGTCAATCGCTTTTACCTGAAAGGGACTGTCTTGGGCAGAAAGGCCGTAGGCAACCAGAACGATATCGGGTCTCGCTGTTTTAACGTGATCGGCTAACCTGACCGCCCCTGGTTCATCGGCGCAAAAGATCAGGGTTCCCCCTTGGGGCAGACGCTGAGCGTATTCCCAAAAAGCGGCTTCGATATCGGCTTCATCACGAAAGTAGTCCGTGTGATCAAGCTCAATACTGGTACAAAGAATCTTCGACGGGTGAAAATCTAAAAAGTTGCGTCGGTATTCACAGGTTTCGGCGACAAACCAACGCTTTCCGAGGCGGAGGGTCGCCCGCTCGCCAAAGTCCGGCACCAGCGATCCGGCCAAGACCGAGGCGTCAAGAGCCAAGGCTCGTATCACGACGCCCGTCATCGCTGTGGTGGTCGTTTTGCCATGAACACCCGAAATTCCGGCGGCGCCCGAAGGGGCAAAGCGAAGCGAAAACGCACCTAAAGCCTGGGTGTAGGTCAACACCGGGAGGCCCAGAGCCCTGGCTTTAAGCAGTTCCGGGTGGGTCTCGGGGTTGTAGGCGGCAGAATAAATCACCAAATCCGCTGTTGAAGGCACATTATCGGGAGCAAAACCCTCGAAATATGGAACCTTTAAAGCTGTCAAAATCTCGTCAGTAAAAAACTTGTCGGCAACATCACTGCCGCTCAGTTCAACCCCTTGGTCGACCAGGAGTTCAGCAAGTGCGGCCATACCTGTGCCCTTAATCCCTACCATGTATACCCGCTTGGCGCGGCGCAAAAGCTCATCAGAGTCCATTTCTTTACCATAAAGAGGGCAAGGTGAATTGACAAGGCCTCGGACAAGCCGAGTATGCTCCGAAAAACTCATGAACGATGGTATTGTGCCCCTGGGAATTGTCTTTACTCCGTTAGAACTCGCCGAAAGCCTCGTCAAGCGTTTTCATTTGGCAGAACGCTGGCAAGCTGGTGCCACCCTGATGGACCCCACCTGCGGGGATGGGGTTTGGTTTCAGGCCCTGGTGAACCAAGCAAACAGGTCGGGTTGGACACCCTCGGCGCAAGCTTTTGGCCGACTCTACGGCGCTGAACGGGATGGGGCGAGTTTTGCCAAGCTCAAACAGCGTTTTGACGAACAAGGCTGGCCGTTTTTTTCGCAAAACCTTCTTCTGACAGACTTTTTAGGGGCGAACTCGCTTCCCCGCGTGGATATTGGTCTGGGCAACCCGCCCTGGGTGGGTTTTGCCTCGCTCCCTGACGCCGAAAAACAACGCTGGAAGCCTTTGTATCGCCACTTACAGCTCATTCCGAATGCCCGAGCGGCGCTTTCTGGGGCCGCACAGGTCGATCTGGCCGCTTTAGTCACCGCCCACTTTTTGCGTAACCACTGGAATGGAAAAGGACCAGCAGTCTTTTTACTCCCGCGAAGTTTGGCGGTTTCGGCCGCGCACCACCCCTTTCGTCACCACTTCCCGGCCTCTTGCTGGGAGAAGCTCCCCGGTGCCTTTCCGTCCATCGGGACGTCGGTGGGACTTGGGGTGTGGGACGCCCACTTTGATGGGGACGCCCACTTGGATGGGGACTCCCTGGGTGATAAAGCGGTGCTGCCAGGGTTGGAGCACACGAGTTTGGACCCAGCCCCGCTACTCCCCAAAACTGTCCTTGCAACAATTTCCGTTCCCGAGCTTAGCTTGCCCCGCCAGGGAATCAACACCCAAGGTTGCAACGAGGTATTTTTCTTTGCCACGAAACCTGCGGGAGTTGAGGAGGAGCTTTTGTATCCCGTCCCTGTCGCCAAAAACTGGGCTTTGCCTTCAGCAGAATGGACCACTCAACGTTGGGTGCTGTTGCCCTATGACCGTAAGGGGCGTTTGCTAAGTCCGGACACCCTTTCGGCACGGTATCCTGGGGCATGGAGCTACCTGCGCTCGCAAGAAGAGCGGTTGCGTCAAAGGCGCGGCATACTCATTGGCAAGCGTATCGCTAGTGGGGGATGGTATGCGCTTTGGGGCGTGGGGCCCTATACCTTTCAACCCTGGAAGATCGTTTGGCCCGCCTACGGGCACAGGCGTTTTGTTCCCGTTTTGCTGGGCCCCCAAGTCTGGGTTCCCCAGCAGGCACTTCAAGGTTACTGTGCTTTCTCGTCGAAAAAGGAAGCCTTTCGGGTTTACCACCAGCTTTGCGCCCTTCCCGTCGAAGAGACTTTGCTCGCATGGGAGGGCGCGGGAACGCCCAGCTGGGCACAGCCAGGCAAAATGCGGCACTTTTTTGTTGTCACGAACGGGGATAAGGTCCCGAACCCTTAGGCTTTGAGGCGAAGGCCCCATTGACGCCCTGCTTCCGTCGCCTTTTGCGGGTCGGCTATCCAATCGGTAAGGGAGGGGCCAGGCAAGAGTTCTCCCAACTCTGCCCAGTCTGCGGGCAAGGGAACGAGGGTGAATACCTGCCGTTTAAGGCCTAGCCGACGACAGATAGCCAAAAGGTTATCTATCGGGTTGTTTTCTTCTTGCCCGCTTTGTTGTTCGAGGACGACTAACGCACGCGAAGACAGAACTGCCGCCGCAACCGTTTCGATGGGATCTGTTTGATCCATCAACTGAAGATCTAAACCGGTGGAACTTAAGCCCGCCGTCAAAGCCGCAAACCATGGTTCGGCAAAACCCGCAGGGGGAGCACCCCAAAGGGTGACCGCCTCGGGCCCGCGATTCGCCCAAGACGCAAACTCTTCATACCAATCTTGAATCTCCTGCCCCACCGCCCAACCTAATCCCAAGCGGGGAGCTAGTGCTTTAACATCAAGGTGCTCGGCCACACGGCCTAGAGACGAAAACGGACCTCGGCTGGCGTACCAAAGAAGGGCTTGGTGCTCAAAGAAGTCTTTTTCGGCGGGAGTCAAGCTGGAAGAGTTACGGATTCCCTCGGTTTCACCAGGGCTAGAAAAAAGTTCCCCGGAGAATAAAACCCCCGAGGCTTTTTCGAAAACCATCCCCCGTTCAGGGCGCTGAGCGTCATCAAAAAACTCAAAGCTCCAATTCTGCCAGGTGATAGGTTGACGACCTGAGGTATACGGCACGACGTTCAGCTCAGGATTTTGAGCTTTAAGCCAATCCAGAACGTTCGTTGCCCGAGGGTTTGAAAGGAAAATAACCATCTTGACCGGCCCCGGTAATTCTTCTTGCAGAAGCTCAACGCCCCACTCCGGGTCATCCCAGGGGTCAAGCAGAACGCCACCCTCAAGGTACCAGGCGTTTCGGCAGACGCCTTGAGGCACTGGGCAATTATCCCACCGCTCTAGTTCACCCGGGGCTAGCTCGGCGGTTAACCGAAAAACTCCGCGCCAGCTTTCTTTTTCGCTTGTCATTGCGCAAGTCTAGCCAACAAGCCCTCGCTTGATCAATCCTGATATTTTTTTCCCACGAGCGCCGTTTGGTAGTATAGAATGAACAAAGAAGGTGGATTCTTATGAAACTTCAAGCCAAGTTGAGTTTCCTGATTCTGGGAGCTGTAGTTTTGTTTGCGGCCGCTATCTCGTTATATTTTGTCCTTTTAGCACCCGCTCGCGAACTTCGCGCCGATCAAAGCATTCTTCAGGCCGCCTCCTCACAATTTTTACAAGAACGGGTCATGCTCAATCGACTCCCGATGGTGAGCATGGCCGAGTCTCTGCACACCCTTATCCGCGCCCACCAAAATACCGAAAAAGCCCTTCAACGCATTGGACAGCTAAACAACCTCAGGGCGGCCGACCATGAAATTTCCCAGGCTATGACGGTCATTGATACTCTGGCGCAAAATGCTCAGGATAGCTACCAAAAAGTCTTGGATGCCTCACGCTCCCTCATCCAAGAAGCTGGCCAAGTGGGTATTTCCGATCGGGAACTTGTTGTCTACGACTTACTTGTTAGCCCTCTTGTACTACACAGTCCTCTCTATACTCCCTTAAAAGCGCAGGTCGAAGCACTTCGAACGGCCCTGCAAAACGACGATGTCTGGATTGATAGCGCGTCGCAAACTCTAGCCGCCCAAAATGAAAAGATTCATGAACTGGTTAACAAGATAGAAAGCAATGTTTCGTCCACCGCCTTAACGGTTGTTATCGCTGTCTTTTTGGCCTTGCTAGGTGGTGTACTCTTGTTGGCCAGGCGGCTTTCGCGATCGGTTGCCCGGATAGCCCACGAAGTTCAACTCCTCCGCGACGGGGATTTAACACGAACGTTTGATGTTCGGTTTCGCGATGAAGTGGGGGCCTTAGGCCGGGATATGGAAGAATTTTTAGAGCATCACCGCGGCGTGGTTCGGTCAATCCAAGCCGTTGCCGAAGAAAACCTCAGGGTAAAAGATTCTCTTGAGGCCACCATAGGCACTTCGGAACAGGCCACCAACGGCCTGCACAGCGCGGTAGGAACCATGGATGAAAGTCTCTCTCTCCTTGAAACCAAAATGCAAGAGGTTTCGGGAGCTTTGTCCACCATCCGTGGCATCGTTGGGAATTTTACCGATGTTTTGGCCGCGCAAAATGGCAGTATTCAAGATTCCTCTGCCGCCGTTATTGAAATGCAAGCTTCGATCGATAGCATTGCCCAGCTGACGGGTACGAGGGCCCAATCGGTATCGGGCCTGGTGCAAACCGCGCTAGAAGGCGGGAGTAAACTTGATCACACCAATGAATTGATTCGCGAAGTCGGGGGGTCTGTTGATGATATTCGCGATATGGCGGGGTTGATTCAGCAAATTGCTGGCCAGACGGATCTTTTAGCCATGAATGCCGCAATCGAGGCCGCCCACGCCGGTGAAGCGGGCAAAGGGTTTTCGGTTGTCGCCGAAGAAATCCGTAAGCTTGCGGAGGCCTCGCGTGAGAACTCTCAGCACATCGGGGTAAAGTTGCAACGGATTGTGGATGTCATCAGTCAGGTCTTGGGGTCCTCGGCGAATACTTACGAGGCGTTTACCCGGATTCAAAAAGAAATTCAGCTTTTTTCGGATTCTTTGGATGAAATTTCTCAGCGGTTGAAAGAATTCTCGGTCGGGGGCAAACAAATCAACCAATCGATGGCTATGCTTCAGGGCTTGACGCAAGAGGTGGCAGAGCGGGGTAAAACCATTACGCAGTCAACCGAGCACGCGCAGCAGGCCATGCAGGCCTTAGACACGGTTTCTGACGGAGTCCATGAAGCACTCAAAACCCTAAAAACCTCTGAAACCGACCTGTTCCAAGCTCAGGATCAGGTGACCGCCCTTGTGGATCGTATTGCCGACGTGGCAGCCAGCCTACACGCCGATGCGGCGAAATTTAAAACAGAATGACTCTGATTGATACGCATTGTCATCTTCAAGCCTCGGTCTTCGCACCAGATCGCGAGGCAGTATTCGCCCGGGCGCGTGTTGCGGGTGTCCACGGTTTTTTGTGCTGTGGCACCGAACCACAAGACTGGGAGGATGTCGCTCAGCTCAGCCGCGACCAGCCGGGAGTTGTTCCTGCGTACGGGGTACACCCCTGGTACATTCCCAACAATCCCGAAAGTGCATTACAAGCCCTGGAACAGCGACTCGCCACCGAGCCCCAGGCCTGGGTTGGCGAAATTGGTTTAGACAGAACCTTTGGGCCCCCGTTAGCCCAGCAAGAAGCTGTCTTTGAACCTCAACTTGCCGTTGCCCAACGATTTCGTCGGCCGGTGAGTCTTCATTGTCGTCGTACATGGGACAGGCTTCTCTTGTATTTAAAACGCTGGCCGGCTCCCGCCGTTCTCCACTCGTTTTCGGGTAGTGAAGCTGTTGCCCGGCAACTTTTAGACCGTGGTGATTGTTGGTTCTCGTTTTCAGGAGCGCTGACGCGGAGCCGAAACACCCGTCTGCCCGCTCTTCTAAAATATCTTCCCCGTTCCCACGTGCTTATTGAAACAGACGCTCCCGATTTAACACCCTGGCAGGTGTGGCGTGAGGCACCAGGGGCCAGAAATGAACCGGCTTACCTGCTTCATACAGCGAACCAGGTAGCCGAAGTATGGGATCTATCCCTCGAAGAGACGGCCCAGCAACTTACAGCAAATGCTCAAGCTCTGGGCTGGGCTGGACAAGAGGATCAGAAGCAGGCTAAGGACAGCTATGGATAACACGGCGTTTTCTTCCCCGAGCTATCACGACCGGTTTCAACGGACTCAACTTATTCTTGGTAACGAGGCGCAACAACAGTTGAAACAATCCCGCATCGCTATCGTTGGCCTGGGAGCCGTAGGAGGCTATGCGCTTGAGGCTCTGGCCCGATTGGGGGTTGGGGAGTTCTTGCTGATCGATTTTGACATTGTTCAAGCCTCGAATTTTAATCGCCAACTACTAGCGATTGAAAGTAACCTGGGCCGCCCTAAAGCCGAGTGTGCCCGAGAACGAGTCTTAGCGATCAATCCCGAAGCACACGTAGAAATTCGTACCGATTTTTTTCATTCCGAAACCTTCGAACAACTGTTAGGGCAGTTTGCCTCGGCCTCGAGCAAAAAAACACTCATCCTGGATTGCATTGACAGCCTCAATCCCAAAGTCACTCTGTTAGAGATGCTCTATCGAAACAAGATTCCTGTGCTTGCAAGTATGGGGGCGGCCAGCCGAAGTGACCCGCAGTCCGTTCGGGTGGGGGACATCTCGGAGGTTTCGCTGTGCCCCCTGGGTTCCCGCGTACGAGCCAGGCTCCGGCGCCGGCAAATACCGAGCGGAATACGGTGTGTCTATTCGGTTGAGTCGCCGCTTACCCCCCACGAAAGCCAAGCCCCGCTTTCTTTGTCGCCGGTTACACGGGGGCGTCCCCGTCACGCTATAGGGAGCCTCTCGTTCATGACGGGAATCTTTGGTTTAACTTTAGCATCTGAAGCTTGGCGATATTTGCTTTCTCGCACAAACACGTTACAATAAATAAGGACGATGTTAGTGAAGCCTGTTATTTTGTGCGTTGACGACGAAAAAATTATCCTCGAGAGTCTCAAAGCCGAGCTACGCCGAGAGTTTGCCTCAGATTTTGACGTTGAAATCGCCTCGAGTGGCGAGGATGCTTTAGCTCTAGCCAAAGATTTACTTTACGACGGGGCCAATCTCATGATGGTCATTTCTGACCAAAATATGCCGGGAATGAAGGGCTCGGAACTCCTGGCGCAGATAAAAAGCTTATCGCCCGACACCCATACCGTACTTTTAACCGGCTATACCGACTTAGACGCCGTTCGTGATGCCGTAAATCTCGCAGGTCTTTTTCGGTATTTGAGCAAACCTTGGAAGTTCGATGAATTAGGCTTTACGATCCGCCAAGCCTCTCGCGATCATGCCTACCAGCACCGCATTCGTGAACAAAAGGCCCGCATCCGTAGCCTTACCGATTCCATGATTTACGCCCTCGAAGCTGCCAATCAGCAGTCGGATGAAGATACCTTTTCGCACATTCACCGGGTTTCGCTGTATAGTGCCGCGTTAGCCAAGGCCCACGGTCAAGATGCACTTTGGGTGGAACGTATCGCACTCTACAGTCAGCTACACGATATTGGCAAAGTCGGTGTGGCTTGCCAGTTGCTTCACGGACCCGAATACTTTACGGAACGAGAAATAGAACTACAAAAACAGCATGTTTATTATGGCCATTTAATCTTATCGGCCGATGGTATTGACGAAATGGCCGCCAATATAGCCCGCTACCACCATGAGCGCTGGGACGGAACCGGCTACTTAGAAGGCCTCAAAGGTGAAGCCATTCCTCTTGAGGCCCGCATTGTTGCCCTAGCCGATGTCTTTGACGCCTTAACCACCCCTCGTTCCTACCGAAAGTCCTTAAGTTTTTCGGCGGCCTTTGACGAGCTTTTGACCTTAGCGGGAACAGCGTTTGACCCCACCTTGGTTGAACTCTTTCGTAGTCTGCGCGGCGAGTTCGAGCGAATCCATGGTTCGGTACGCACAGACTCTCCCCAACTCGTCGGGAACCTTTTCAACCGGGACCAGCCGGCCACATCAAAAGGCTGAAGACCAACAATGCAGCTAGGCTTCCCAACTCAAGAACGAGCACGGTAACACGGCCTCTGCCCGAACGAACTTTTTTACGTCCCGACTTTTTCATCGCGATCACGGCAAGTGACAGCAAGGTCAGCGAGACTGCCATGCCTAGCGAGATGGCCCCCACCGAGATCAAACCCAAAACGGGAGCCCCCAACCCTAGCGCGAATAAAAGAACCAACAAGCTTCCTGGGCAAGGAAGTACCGCCGCAAAAAACAAAAAGGGCAAAAGGCGCCGCCACGGAACTGGCTCGTAGGAAGTCTCGAGGCGATCGTGCCAATCAAAACCTAGGGTCTGGCGCATTTTGTCAAGCTCAGACAAGCGGCTGACTTCCTTCCACTGGCTAAGGCGTCGAACCACCAAGACAGAGGCCACAGAAACGACGCCGATAACCGCAAAGCCTTGTAAAAACTGTGTCGCCACGGCCAAGCTTTTTCCTACTGCTAGCTGCAAAACAAAGCGCAACACCAAAAGCGTGATGGTAACACTCACGGCGTGCGCCAAAGCGAACAGGATCCCGACTAAAAAGCCCTGACCGTAGCGAGCGTTTTCAGAAAGAAAGTAAGCACCGATAACAGACTTTTGATGTCCGGGTAGCAAAACGTGTAAGGCTCCATATAAAAACGAAAAAATCAACAACGTCCACAAAGCCGGAGCCCAGGGGTGGGTTTTTAAATCACGGATGGCGTGACTCAGCCCAAACTGAAACGTCTGTTGCAACTGGATGACTTTTGAAAACCAGATCACGTAAAAGGGTACGGTCACGGTTCGGTTCTGCTCGGACGCGCGGTTTCGCTCTTCAGTGCGGTTGTGCGCTGAAGCCTGGTGATGCGTGGGGGTCGCTGGCGCGGCCGTGGGCGCTTGGGGGTGTGGTGGCGGTGCAAAACCCCGTTCAAAAGGGTTCGCTTGTGCCCAAAGCCCACTTAAAAGCGTAAACCCTAAAACGAGAAGAAACAAAGCCCTGAAGTGCTTGCTACTACGATACTGCTTCGTGCCTAAGAAGGCCATCATGGTGTCCCCACCGGACTCTCAATTCCCACCGGACTCTCAGTTCCGGCTTTCAACATTCGTTCTAAGCGTCCTTCGTCAAACGCCGTCCCCAAAAAGACCAAAGACGTGCGTCTTGGTTCGTTGGCGTCCCAAGGTCGGCTGTACAGCTGTTTTTGAGCCCCGGCAACTTGCACTAAGTACTTCCATCGTTGTCCCGTGGGGTCATCAAGGTAAAGAATGCCTTTTGTGCGTAAAAGCCCTGGCTCTTCCACGGCAAAGGCAGCCTTTACGGCCTCGGGTTTCAAAGGACGGTCATACTCAAATTCCCACACTTTGACCTCGTGATGCTGATCGGCACGAAAAAATCGCTTTCCAGACGCCGACCTTCCTTCGGAGGGTCCCACGAGGCGTTCACCCCCCTCACCCATGGCGTCCCACGGGATTCTTTCGCTGGTGGGGAACACTGCGATCCCCGGTTTGAGTGCCGCCAAACGGTTTTCGACCGCAAGCCGAGTCTCAACGGGAGTCATGTCGGTTTTCGTTAAAAGAACCACATCGGCAAAGCTCAATTGCTTGCGTACCAGGCCCACCTCTTTTTCACGATCTAAAAAGGTTGAGGCATCAATGATGGCCCATACGGCTGATAAGCGAAAATCAGGGTTATCTTCACGGGACAACAACTCAAGGACAGGGGCCGGACTAGTCAGACCCGAGGCTTCGATAATCAAAAGCTCAAGGGAGGGGTCTTTTTTTAGCAGATCTTTCAACGCTTTTTCAATTTCGCCATCACCAGCACAGCACAAACAGCCAGCCGGGAGTTCGACCACTGGTTTTTTTCGTGTTTCGACAATTTGGCTTTCGAGGGCCGCCGTGCCAAACTCGTTTAGCAAAACGCCAAACTTTCTTCCGGGCCGCTCTTTGACAAGCCGGTTAACAATGGTGCTTTTACCAGACCCCAAAAAACCGGTCAGAACAATGACGGGAACAGGGTCCCGTACGTTTTTTTTCATGGTGCTTTCTCCCATATTAAATGAGCTTCAACCGGAATGACAAAACCGCCGTAGTAAGCCCGACCAGGATTAGGTCTAAAGCGTACGACGGCGCCGTCTGCGCCGGTCAAGGGCTGATGTTTCGCCCAGAGGATTTGCGTGTAATAAGAATCATCGTACATGGCCAGAGTTAACTCATCCCCAGGATGAATACGGCGGTGAATCGGAACAAAGAAACGGTAAACCGCCTTGGTCCCCCCCGCGACTAACCAGGTTTGAAAGTGCGAAACGCTGGTAGGAAAGAGTCTGGATCCGTTCCAGTAAACCCAGCAGAAATAGTGAAAGTTGCTTAAATTGTCAAAATCGTGAGTTTGGATGGCACGAATTGTATCCGGGCTAAAACGCCCGTCCGCTCCATGAGGAAAGGCCGTCACAACCGTCGAAAACATTTCGTCGAACGTCCATGTGGCCCAAAAGCCCTCGACCGTTCCGTGCTTAACCACCACCTCAGCCTTTGAACTGATCCAAATGTGGGGGTGAGCCCACGCAACTTGCGCAACAAAAGCCAGCAATAAGACGGCTAACGCTTTGAATTTGCCCAGCAGATCCTCCTTCTGCCCAGGACCAGGCAGGACTAAACAATCTCCAATCCAGGCCACTCCCCAAACCAGCGCGTGCAGGGTATGATTCCGCATGAAGTCAGAACCCCTTCACGCGTTTTTTGCCTCAACCTCGCCAGGTCTTGAGTTCCTTCTCGAACAGGAGCTAGCCACCCTCGGTTTTAAACCCCGCCGTGAACTTGGTGGCGCCTTTTGGAAAGGGCGCTGGCGCGACCTATACCGGGCGGCCTTAAGCCTCAGGACAGCATCGCATGTCCTGGTCCGTATCAAAGGCGGAACTGCTACTAGCTTTCCTGAACTCGAGCTTCTGTTGGGAAACCTTCCTTGGGAACTTTGGTTACAGCGCCACGCCTCGTTCCGGGTTGATGCCGCTTGCCGGGCCTCCGCTCTGTACCATGAAGGGGCGGTTGTGGAACGCGTAAGTGATTGGATCACGCGTCGCACCCAAACAGAACCCGCTCCCTTGGGGAGTGAACCCTCTCAGCGGTTTATGGTTCGGATCGTTCACGATACGGTAGAACTCAGCGTGGATGCGGCGGGCCCCTTGCACAGGCGCGGCTATCGGTTGGCCACGGCAAAAGCCCCCCTGCGCGAAAACCTGGCCGCCGCTCTGCTTTACGCCTCCGGTTGGGTGCCTGCCGTGACCGAGGGGCTAGGACGCGGCGCGGCGGTTCGCTACAAAACCCCCACGACCACCTTGGATGACCCTTTTTGCGGTTCGGGAACCATTCCTATCGAGGCAGCGCTCCTGGCCCGCCGCATTCCCCCGGGCCTTGCGACGGCTGATCGACAACCTCGACCTTTGGCCTGCCAAGACTGGCAGGATTTTGATGCGGAAGCTTGGGAAAAAACGGTAACTAGTCTGCAGTCGCATATTCTTTCTGAAAGCCCGGTTGTCATCACCGGCGGCGACCGGGACGACGGAGCCATTCAAGCGGCGCGGGCCAATGCCGAACGGGCGGGGGTTAACCTGGTTTGGGAACGGCGGGCATTTTCGCAGGCTTCGTGGACGCCGGGAAGCTTTGTGGTAACCAACCCCCCGTACGGCCACCGCATTTCAGAACACAGCAACCTTCGTAACCTTTTTGCGTCGTTTGGCAAAAAAATTAGCCAGGATAGCGTTGCCGCGACTTGGCTGGACGGCACGGAACACGGCGAGGGCTTGGCCGGCTTGCGGCCACAGGAGCTCCTGCGGACAAAAAATGGAGGGCTACCCGTTAGATTTTTGAAATTTCCGCCGACGCAGGCCTAAAGGAACGTTCGGTTTCGGCGGTGATGGTGATTCCCCCCCGCGATTTTTGTGCAACGGTAACTTTGATCCACAACGGAGATAAAACGGCCACAATATCCTCGGCCACCAGAGCCGACAAGGCTTCGCAAAAGTGACCTTCGTTCCGGAACGACCAAAAGTAGAGTTTGAGGCTTTTACTTTCTAAGCAGAAGGGGCCAGGCACAAACTCAATCCGTATCGTTTCATAATCCGGCTGGCCCGTGACGGGGCACAGGCTGGTAACCTCATCGCTTTCAAGAACGACTCGCGTCACTCCAGCAGGTGTTGGAAACGTTTCCAACTGGCGGCGAGGTTCGGCTACCTTGTGTCCTAAGATTTCAAATGAGGGGACTGGTTGATCTGTCACAGACGGCTCCTAATCTTGTCCTATTTATAAGAGGCTTTAAAAGCCTTTCTATAAGCGGCGTGGTGGATGTTTTTGGGCCCAAGCCCAGGTTTCGTCCCACTGTCGCTTTTCTTGTGAAAAATCCAAAATTCCGTAAGAGTTAGCCAACTCCGGTTCATAGATCCACACCGACGAGGCCAAACGTGAGGCCTTTTCGATTTGATGCGTGTTGATCGTTCTAAAAAGGTACTCTAAGCCTAAGGCGGTATTTTCGACAACCTCTAAATGAAAACCACCCATCGCCGAGGCACTTTCGGCGCTGGCATGAGCCAGATCAGGTTTATGGCTCGTAGCCGCCGTACTCCCCATTCGGTCAATCAGAAAGATTTCGTCACAGTTTTCATCTTCGAGGGCTTCGACAGGAATTGAGTCAGGTCCGGTCCCCCCATCAAAAAATACACCTTCAAGTCCAGGCCCCATTTTGGCCCCAATCTTTTGTGGCGGAAACACAATAGGGATCGCCGTCGAAGCCATCAAAACGTCGACAAGACTTAAGTTTTTATGGTGGGGATGTAAGCTAGACAGACGCAGGGGGCGACCGGTCCCTCGGTCCACGACACAGAGCCAGGTCGGCAAAGGAAGGTCTCCCAACGTCGCAAAGCCCAGACGACGTTCCACGACATGTTCTAAAAGCCGCCGTAAAGGGGCGTTGTCAAGCACCCCGCCCTGAGCTAAAGCTCCTAAACTTACCGTAAAGACATCGCGGTTCTTCAGCCCCGCTAACAAACCGTAATAGGTGTCTTCACCGGCGTCACCGGGGCCGCCCCAGCGAAACTCTCCCCCACGAGGGGCATTGCCCTCGATGGTCTGCAAAATCGCATTTACCACGACAGCATTCAAAGCCCCGGAACTCGTCCCGGCCACGACGTCAGGACGCACAGATCTCCCCAACGTTTTTCCTTCCATCAAGGCCTTGGCCAACGCCGCTTCTTGCGCAATAAAGGCCGCCGCTCCGGCAAAAGCAAATCCTGTTTTCATAGGCAACCCCTCCTCTTCAATTTCACTGAGAAAATGTTTCATGACAAGTCTTGTTTTTCTGAAAGATAAACGGAAAAATCGATTCGCAGGCTACGGTTTTTTGTTCCCATGTTCACAATAGAATGATATACTATCTGCCGAGGTAGCAAATGATTTTTCAACGTCCGTTCCGCGGGGGCGCCCCTGTGCCCCACCGTAAACAGACGGCGGAGCTGGCCACTCAGACGATGCCGGTTCCGCCTAAGGTCGTCATTCCGCTCCTTCAGCACACGGGGGTCATTTGCGACCCAAAAGTGCAGAAGGGGGATACCGTCAAGGTGGGGCAAATCCTCGGCGACTCCGACAAACTTATGGCTGTACCGATTCACTCTAGTGTGTCAGGCAAAGTCACCAACGTCGACTTAATGCTCTGGGCCGGCGGAATTCAAGTCACCAGTGTCGAAATCGAAACTGATGGTAAGCAAGAAGTTGTCGATAACATCACCCCTCCGGTGGTGAACAACAAACAAGAGTTTTTAACGGCCGTCCGCGCCAGCGGTCTGGTTGGGCTCGGGGGTGCAGGGTTCCCGACTCACGTCAAGCTAAACCCTCCGCAAGACAAACCTGTCGACACCCTGATCATCAACGCCGCCGAGTGTGAACCGTATATTACCGCCGATTACCGTGAAATCCTTGAAAATTCCGAATCGATTGTTGCTGGCGTTAAGGCTGTAACCACCTATTTGGGAATTTCGAACGTTCTGATCGGGATCGAAGACAACAAACCCAAAGCTATCGCCTTGCTTAAAAAAGCGTTTACGGATCAACAAAGCGTCAAAGTTCTGCCCTTAAAGACCCGTTACCCCCAAGGTGCCGAAAAAATGCTGATTTGGGCCACGGCTCGCCGCGTCCTTCCTGTCGGCAAGCTACCCGCTGATGTCGGCGTGATCGTCATGAACGTCACTTCGGTATCCTTTTTGGGCCAATACTTAAAAACTGGTTTCCCGTTGGTCAAAAAAAGAGTCACGGTGGCCGGTGGCTGTGTCAAAGAGCCCAAAAACGTCGAAGTGCTGATTGGCACTCCGCTCGCCGAGGTCTTTGCCTTTGCAGGTGGTTTTACTCGCGACCCGCGAAAGGTCATTATGGGCGGCCCCATGATGGGCGTTGCCCAGCACACCCTCGATACGTCGGTGGTAAAGCATACCAATGCGCTTTTGGCTCTGCCCGCTAAAGAAGGCGAAGCCCCCGCCTCGACAGCTTGTATTCGTTGTGGACGCTGTGTCACGGCCTGTCCCATGGGCCTCGCACCGTTAATGCTCAACCGTTCGGCGTTGAAAAATGATACCGAGGTTCTTCAGCAGTTTGAAGTGATGGCCTGCATTGAATGCGGAAGCTGTGCCTTTGTCTGCCCGTCCAAGATTC
>JAJXVP010000033.1 GCA_021782055.1 bacterium
ATGTCCTGGCATGACGAAGCGAGTGGCGCATCTACACAAGATGCGCCTTTTTTCTTTATAATGAGTCTTCCATGAAAGTTTTTTTGCTCGCCTTTTTAGGCACCCTTTTAGTTAGCTCGTGTGCTACGGTTAGCCATCCTTCCCCCTCTCAAAGCCTACCGTCACCGGTACCTGAAAGTCCGAAACCCCAGGCCCTTTCTTTGACGTGGGAACCTGGGGCTCCGCCCTACCTGGCCGCAGGGTTTGTCACTCTTTCTGGTCAAAAGTTCTTGGTCATCGCCGATACTGGCTCACCCTTCAGCTATATCTATCCTGCCGACGAAGCCCAGCGTTTTCTTAGGCAAGTCGGGCCACCCACACAGCAGGGCTCCAGGTCTTTCACCTTTAGTCACCTCACCCTGGGAGGGGCAAGCTTTTCTGGTTTAACCCTTCGCATAGGCCGGTATCGTAGTGCCGGACGGGACTACCCCCGCGCCTTAGTCTTAGGTACCGACGCGCTTGCTCAACACTGGTTGAGTTGGAAAGCGGGGACCCATACTCTGACAATTAGCCTCCAAAAGCCCCCTTTTCATGGGGTAGACCTGCCTTGTTCCCTGGTAGAACGCCAAGGGGCCGGCCCCACTTTAGTGCTTGAGGGGAATTTGGCCGGTCAACCTGCTCGCTTTTTGCTGGATACCGGCAACGGCTCGAGCTTTGCTCGGCTCCAAGGGGCCGCAGGCTCTGCCCCCATACCGGTCAGGGGCATGGGCCCCGGTGGCGACACCTGGAACCTTTCGTTGTATTCAAGCCCACCACTCCAGCTGGGCGCTCTAAGCTGGCCAGAGCTTCCGGTGCTGGATGAGCCAGAGGGCGCCTTCGCAGGCCGTCTGGGGTTTAGCTTTTTTCGGGGTACCGACTGGTGTAGCTTTTTGGGGCGGACGGCGACTCAGGCCCCTGAGTTTTTGGTCAAACCGGACCAACAGTGGCTGGCATCTAAAACTGCCTCTTATGGTTTTGGTTTGGGGCTTTATCTTATTGACGGCGGCTGGACGGTTATTGTTTCGGAAGTTCTTCCCGGACTAACAGGCTTACCCGCTCTTGGCTCACAGGTCACAGCAGTCAACGGGGTCAAAGCAACGGGCGAAAACTTTCCTCAGATTTGGCAAGCTCTTCAGCAACCGGAACTTGCTCTGTCTTGGATTGAAGGGAACCAGCTTCTGACCCGCACCTTTCAGCGAACGGTACTGACTACTCCTGGGGAGGACGCTCTTTAACAAAGAATTGCATCAGCTGAACGAAGTTATAGATAAGCTTATAGGTATCGGTCATCCATTCGTGCAGTTTGCGGTCGGTTGAGGCCTCAAGTGACTTCCAGTTGAGGATAAGTTCATGTTTGGTTTTCGCATGATCGTCGATGGCCATCTTGAGGTGTTTGCCAATGATCACCAAGTGTGTTGCGGCCTCGGTAATAATAGCTCGGGCCCCACTGTTGATGTCTTTCAGCTGTTGCTTGAGCGAAATCATCGCGTTTTGGTCTTTATCCGAGCGGGTAAGAAGAACCTTGAGCTTTTGCCCTCGTTCGGCGTCCTCAGCCAAAGACTCGTCAAAAGTGGTGAGGTTGTCAGAAACTTCCATGAGGCTATGAAAGGACTCGGACATGGGTTGGGCCATGGCGTTTGACATCCATTGCCCTTTGACGAGGAGCAAGTTGACAAGTTCCCGGATATCGCGTTTGTAAAAATCTAACAAAAAAGCCTTGAGGTAGTTCAACGGCTCAACAAAGAGGTAGCCGGACACCCGTTTCTTCGAGAAGCCTATATTGGCTTTTTCGGTGTAGTTCTTCGTTCGACTGATGCCTGTCGTGCCAAAAACCTGTTGAATCAAATTGTTGAGTTTATCGTTGCGCCGTTCTTCGGCAATCTTGGCCAAAACCGATTCAGCTTGATTTTTGACTTGCGTTAAGTAAGCCTCGACGATTCGTTCCGAAGGGAATTCGGACTTTGGTTGGTAGAAAGGGTCTTTGCCCATGTATTGAATGATCTGTAAGAGGATGCCAGAACGCCGAATCGCCGCCAGCGAAGCTAAAAACTTTTTCCAGCCAGGGCGACTGAGTACTTCCAAATTCTTGTACGATTTAAGCACATCAAACAGGCCATCCCAATCGGCCGAGGCCGAAAGCGGACCACTTACAGTTAAAAAATCTTTGAGGTCTTCGACCACATATTCGCCGTTAATCGGCTCAAACCGAGGCAGGTAACCAAAGTCTCGTTCCGGAAGCATCGAATCAAACTTTTTGAGCAAAAAATAGAAGTTGAACGTGATAAAATCAATAAAGGTCAAAAAGAGGTTGTACTGCGTATCGATCTTTTTTTGAGTTTCGATCTCTAAAGCGGCGGTGTAGTCGACCAGGCTTGTGCGAACGCGGTCAAGAAGTTGTTCATGAGGCAGGGTTTTGGCCAGCTCACGAATTCCAGCTTCCGTCAACTCTTCTTGCAGGGCCTTTTGACTGGCCGTCAGAACCTGCTCAATAAAGATCATTTTCAAAGCTTGCGAGGTCGCAGCGTTCTGAAGCAAGGTTTGGGCCGAGCCAATGACACCGTAAACCTCATAAAAAAATTTGGCGAGCCCAACATCAACCTGATCGGGCATTTTGACAAACTTTCCGTGCGATTTTTTGAGCTGAGTCTTTAAATCTTTTAAAAGAGCCTTCTTTTCCCGTTCAGGATCAGGCTCCATGCCCAGAAGCGAGAGGACGCGATCAAACCACCCAAGGGGTTGATCGGACTTAGGGTTGGACTTTTGCGTCGGGGCTTTTGCCATAGTATCTCTCTCTATCATCAGCTAAGGAGTGGCTGGCTGTCAATTGACAAGGGAGGTGGAAACTGTTAGGAAAAAAACATGCACCCCCTCGCTGAAGAACTTAATGCCCTTTTAGCACCCACAGTTGTGGGTCGCACGCTGACCAAGTTCGGCCGGCGCATTTATTTTCCGCGTGGTATTGTCGCGCAATCCGCCGAGGCGAAAAAATCCGCAACCACTTTTAATGCCACAGTGGGAATCGCCATGACTGATGGCGAACCCATGATTTTACCCACGATTCAAGACAACCTCCCAAGGTTATCGCCCTCAGAAGCCACCGATTACGCCCCCACGGGTGGTGACGCCCGCCTTCGGACGCTGTGGAAAACCTCTCTGCTCGCCAAAAACCCCCAGCTGAGTGACGACAAGCTGTCTCTGCCGGCGGTGGTCCCCGGGATTACGGCAGGAATCTCGTTGGCGGCCGATCTTTTTATTGATGAAGACGACTGTGTTGTTTTTTCTGACCTGTGCTGGGACAACTACCCGCTAATCTTTGACACCCGGGCTCAGGCCCACTGCGTGACGTTTTCGCTGTTCACCCCCGAAAACAAACTCAATGTCAAAGGAATTGTCGACACCCTGAGGTCAAACGCCCGCCGCAATAAAGCGGTTCTGGTTTTGAACTTTCCGCACAACCCCACGGGCTACACTCCTACCGAGACGGAGGCCCAAGACTTAGCAGGCCAGCTTACGGCTCTTGCTGCCGAAGGCCTCAATCTTGTGGTCTTTTTTGATGACGCCTATTTTGGCCTCTTTTACGAAAAGGATGTTTACAAGCATTCCCTTTTCAACCTCCTCTACAATGCCCATGAAAACTTGTTGGCGGTAAAGCTTGATGGGGCAACCAAAGAAGACTACGTTTGGGGCTTTCGCGTTGCGTTTTTGACCCTGGCTGCAAAGGGTTTATCAGCTGAGCACTTTTCGGCCCTCGACCAAAAAATCTTGGGGACCATCCGTACTGTGATGTCCAATTCCAGCCGTGTCGGTCAGACGCTCCTGTACAAAGAGCTGTCGAGCTTGGTTTATCATGGTATCAAAGACAAGTTCGCCAAAGTCTTGGAAGAGCGCTACCGGTCGGTACGAGCCCTTGTGACAACCGCTCCAGCAGTTTTACGGCCCCTCCCCTTTAACTCAGGCTATTTTATGACGTTTGAACTTCTCAAAGGGGACGCCGAAGTTTTACGAAAAGAGCTTCTGCGCACTGAAGGGATTGGGACTATCGCCCTGCAGGGCCGCTATTTGCGAATAGCCTACTCGTCGGTCGACAATCGGGACTTGACCGAGTTGTACACGACGATCTTTGCTGTAGCGGCACGGTTGTTTTCGGCATGAAAAAGTCTGGTCTTGGGCTTTTGTTGTGGGGAGCATTGCTGGTTTTGGCCACCTCTTGCCAAGCCTACACCCATGTTTCTACCTTATGGACCAATATCCCCGACATCGCAGGCTACGTCGCCAAGTTCAATGCTGAGCAAAAGCAATGGCAAATCCTGCTCGAATACCAAGCCCACCCAGCACGCCAGCTCCTTACCCCAGGCCCGAAAGCCGATCTGGTCATAGCCCGGGGGCTGAATAGCAACGAGGTACGTAACAACCTCACGTCCCTAGCCTTTCTCTTTGACAGGGGTGGAATTACCAAAGCCCAGTTTTACCCTCAACTTCTCGCCTCTGGCTCGGACGGCGACACACCCTTATTGATTCCGTTAAGTTTTGACCTGCCAATTCTCGTCTTTCGTCGTGGTGCTTTAGACAACCCGGACGGCTTGCTTCTTTCTTTCTCGGCGCTTCAAGCGTACAGCAAAAAGTTTGATACGTCGGCCCCCCCTGGTTTTAATCGGTTTGCCTTTTCACCGCGCTGGGACAACTTTGCTCTGACAGCCCTTGAAGCCGAGGGGGTTTCGTTCGGAGAAGACTTTCGGGGACGCCTGTCGTGGGATGAGGGCCGGCTCAACTCCGGGGTGACTGGTCTGCAAACCTGGATTCAAGGCTTAGACCCGGCTCGCGAAAAAGACTTTACCCGAAAGTACCAAGAGAGCAACCCTTTGCAAATGCTCCAAGAAGGCCGCGAGCTCTTTACCGCTTCGACACTTAAAAGCTTTATAACCCTTCCTGAATACGAACGACAAGGCTTGGAATTTCGCTACCCGGACGATGGGCAGGGCATTCCCGCCGAAGATAGCATTGTCTGGGCCGGTATTCCCTCAAGTGCAGTAACACGAGCGGCCGCCCAGGCCTTTTTGACTTGGTATTTTCAAGAGAAAACTCAAAAAGAGCTTGCCTTAGAGACGCATGCCAAGGATACTCGTGGGTTTGGCTTGGCCTCGGGGTTAGATTCGTTAATCAAGGTAAATGATCAGGTGCTTCCTCGTTTGTACCCCGCTTTAACCGGTCGCGTACCTCCGCCATCCTTAGTGAGCTTTCCGCCTCCTCGGCCCCTTGAATGGGCCCAGCTAAAGCGAAAAGTGCTCTCACCGTGGCTTGATCAAAGGCTTCTAGGCGACCAAAAACAAAACCTCAACGATGACGTGGAACGCTGGTATCGCGAGTCAGCTCCTCAATAAGAGTCAGCTCCTCAATAACTTTTCTCGGGCGTTGACAGTTTACCGGTTTGACCTCACAATGAAACTCTAAACTAACCTCAATGGAGGCCTTGAATGGCTGAAGTCGTTCTCAAGAACATCACCAAACTTTACGAAGGTGATGTCAAAGCCGTCGATAGTGTGAACATTCACATCAACGACAAAGAATTCTGCGTTTTCGTCGGACCTTCGGGCTGTGGCAAAACCACGACCCTTCGTATGATTGCCGGCCTGGAAGACATTTCGGGTGGTGAACTCTACATTGACGGCAAGGTCGTTAACGATCTGGCTCCGAAGGACCGGGACATAGCGATGGTTTTCCAAAACTACGCTTTGTACCCCCATATGTCAGTGTTCGAGAACATGGCCTTTGGTTTGCGCATCCGCAAGTACCCCCAACAAGAGATTCAGAACCGCGTTAAAGAAGCGGCTCAGATTCTGGATATCGAAGCTCTGCTCGACCGCAAGCCCAAGGCTCTGTCCGGTGGTCAGCGTCAACGTGTGGCTGTCGGCCGCGCCATCGTCCGCAAGCCCAAGGTATTCCTTTTTGACGAACCCTTGTCCAACCTGGACGCCAAGCTCCGTGTTCAGATGCGTGCCGAAATTTCGGCTCTGCACACCCGCCTGCAGGCAACAATGATCTACGTTACCCACGACCAAGTCGAGGCTATGACCATGGGCGACAAGATCGTTGTTCTGAAAGATGGCTTGATTCAGCAAATCGGCACTCCTTTAGGTCTGTACAACCACCCCATCAACCGCTTCGTTGCGGGCTTCATTGGCTCTCCTCCGATGAATATTATGACCGTGGATGTCGTCGACAAAAGCGGTAAAGTGACTCTGGAAGAAGGTTCGTTTAGCCTTACCGTCGAAGGTGCCCAGGCCGAAGGTCTTCGCCCCTATGTTGGCAAGCAGATTCTCTTCGGTATTCGCCCCGAGAACCTGATGTTCCAGCCTCAGGCCGGTGCCAAGAACGACATGAGTACCAACATTGAAGTCGTTGAGCCCCTTGGTGCTGAAATTCACCTCTATGTCGGAACTCAGAACCATCAGATGGTCGCCACCGTTGATCCCAACTACCAATTCCATGTTGGGGATGTGGCCCACTTTGTTCCTAACCTTGAAAAAGCTCACTTCTTTGACATGGAAACTGAAAAAGCTATCATGTTCAACGAAGAAGCCGCACGTACCCTCTAAACTTCTCACTCCCGAGTTCACCCCTGGTGTCTCGGGAGTGTAGTTAAAACCAAAGCCCCCGCGGGGGCTTTTTTATTCTGTCACCTTCGTGAAAATCTCTTGACCTTGCGCAAATCTCCCCCTAGGGTAATGCTGTGAATTCTTTCCCCCTTATCTCAAAGCCCGAGCTTTTGTCGCCAGCGGGCAATCTTGAAAAGCTAAAGTATGCCTTTGCGTATGGGGCCGACGCCGTGTATGTCGGGGCTCCTAAGTTCTCACTTAGATCTCGGGCCGACGAGCTGACCTACCAAGATTTTGCCGAAGGATTATCTTGGGCCCATGAGCGTGGAAAACAAGTCTATCTCGCCGCCAACCTGCTGGCCCACGATGAGGACCTCGTTCCCTTTCAAGAGTTCATGGCCGAGCTGGCGCCTCTCGGCTTTGACGGCATCATCGTGGCCGACCTCGGCCTTTTGGATTGGGTTCGCACGCACTACCCCGACCTTGCGGTTCACGTTAGTACCCAAGCGAATACGACAAACTCTTGGACTGCCCGGTTTTACGAACGACTGGGGGTCAAACGGCTTGTCTTAGCACGCGAGCTTTCATTAGACGCGATTCGCGGCCTTCGTGATGCCGTAAGCCTAGAACTCGAAGCCTTTGTGCACGGCGCCATGTGCATCAGCTACTCGGGGCGGTGTCTCTTATCGAACTACTTTTCGACGGAGCACCCCAAAGCAGGTGGCGTTCGCGACGCCAACCGAGGTGATTGCTCGCAGGTTTGCCGTTGGGAATTTGCCCTTACGGAACAATCGCGTCCTGAAGTGTTGTTGCCGATTGAAGAAGACGCTTACGGAACCGCCATCCTTAGTTCTCGTGACCTGAACATGTCAGCTCATGTTCAGGAACTTCTAGAAGCAGGGGTGAACTCCTTCAAAATTGAAGGCCGGATGAAAAGCGCCTGGTACACCGCTTCGGCGACCCGCGTCTACCGCCATGCCTTGGATCGAGCCATGGCCGCGCAGGTCCCCGACGAGGCCGTTCTTGCGGAACTACAGCTACTCAGCCGGCGTGAATATACCACGGGATTTTATTTTCAAACGGATCGTAAAACAGACGCTGACGGGCAACTTCGCGGTCAACCTCATCGAAACAGCCTGCAAGACCGACGTTTGTTAGCTTTAGTTGAAGGCCTAGAAGCAGGCGAAGCCGTCTGTCGTGCCTTGAATACCCTTCGTGAGGGGCAAAATGTCCTTGCGATGAACCCTGGCCGCGCCGATCAAGGGCTGACTGCCGACGAACTTTTTGTTGAGGGTGAACGACGTGCCATGGTACGTATTGGTGAGCGGTTTATCCTGCGCCGTTCGGGAGAAGCCGAGAGCGTGCTTGAGGAGTTCGGGATTCTTTTGGCTCCCTCTCCAAAAGAAATTCTTTAAAATGCAATAATTTGCCTGATCCATCGTCGTATTTAGTGAATGCGCAAAAGCACAGACCTAAACCTGCAGAAACAAAAGCTGACCGTCCTGTACGAGAGCGAAAGAGGCGCCCTTGTTCGCACCGTCACAGGCCGACTCAGCCAGCGTAAGACCGAGGCCGAGGACATAGTCCAAGATGCCTTTGTCAAACTGTGGGAAGCCAACCTCGACCCGATAGAGAATTTGGCAGGCTATGTCTTTACCGCCGTGTCCAATCGGGTTCGCGACTGGTTTCGCCGAAAAACTTTGCAACAAGAGGATCTTTCACCAGAATGGGCCGAGCTGATCGCCGATACCCAGAGCGACCAGGTATCAGCCCTAGAAAACCAGGAGCGCATGCAGGCCCTTTGGTCGGCAATTGACGATCTGCCGAGTTCGCAAAAAGCAGTTCTCATCGCTACCGAAATCGAAGGCTGGACATTTGAAGAACTTGCTGATCTTTGGGACGAGCCCTTAGGCACTTTGCTCTCACGCAAACATAGGGCTGTGAAAACTTTGCGCAAAAATCTTAAGCGGCTTTTTTAGCCAGGAGGACCTTATGCATACTTTTTTTCGTCGACGAACCATGACCCCAGGCCGGCACTTTGCTCGGGGCGCCGGGATAGCTTTACTGATTATTGCAGCCTTGATCGCTTTTTCTGCCCTGACTCAGCTGCTCTGGAACGCCGTGATTCCGCCTGTGATCGGTTGGAAGAGTCTCACCTTTTTTCAGGCGATGGGCCTTCTTGTTCTGGCCAAAATCCTGATCGGGTTCGGCGGACCACGCCACCGTCAGGCTTTTGGCCCTTGGGGACGCCCCGGTTGGGGACGAGAGGAATGGCGCAACTACCACAATTTCTGGAAAGAAGAAGGGGAGCAAGCCTTCAAAGCCTACCTTGAACGCCAGAAGTCCGAACCTCGCGAGTAAAATCTCCTCCTGCCTTTTGTTTATTAGTTGTTTACAATATATGTTTTTTACAATATAACAAAGACAGGAGGACTTTGATGTCTATCTTTCGAAGCTTTTTGGCTTTCCTCAACCGTCGCCTGACGTGGGGAATCTTTACGGTAATGCTTCTAGGGCTAGTAGTCAGCGGACTGGGCGGGGGGATTGCCTTTAACGTGGGCATTTGTGCAACTGCCTCGTTTTTGATGATCTACCCCATGTTTATCAATCTACGGCTAGAAGACTTAGCGGAATTACCACGGCACAAGGCACCGGTCGGCTTGGCGTTATTTCTCAATTTTATCGTATCGCCCGCCCTTGCCTGGGGGCTTTCTGCGGTTTTTTTGGCTAACCAACCCTACCTGGGGCTAGGTTTGATGTTGATTTCCCTTGTCCCCACCAGCGGTATGACGGCAACCTGGACCGAACTTTCGCACGGCAACCTTAAGGTAGCGCTCTCGATTATCGCGGCCAGTTTGGTCGTCGTAGTCGTTGGGCTACCCTTGGCCTTGCCATTTTTTGCTGGTAAGGTTTTGACGGTAGGCCCCTTATTTATTTTGGCTCGCGTGGCCCTGGTCATCGTAATTCCCCTTGTTCTGGGCGATATTACCCGGCGGTTTCTCGTCGCCAAAAAAGGCCCCGAGGCCTTTAAAAAGCTTAAACCAGTATTTTCTGGCCTGAGCTCGTTGGGACTGATGGCTGTCTTGTTTCTGATTATGGCCCTTAATACCAATAAAGCTCTCCTTCAGAGGCCAGACCTTGTGTTAACTCTTCTGCCGCCTCTGCTGTTGTACTATGGACTCATGTTCGGCCTCAGTACGCTCTTGGCGTCGCGCCTTGCCTACCCCACCCGTGTTGCGGTTGTTTATGGCACCTCAGTTCGTTATTTGGCCTTAGCCCTGGGAATTGCCGTACCTCTGCTGGGTTCAGGAAGCAATTCCAGCCTTGTTGTCCTTGCGATCGCCCTAGCCTTCTTTATCCAAGTTCCCTTCTCGTCCCTTTATGCAAAAATCATTGTTCGATGGCACCGTCCAGAACCTGTTGAAAAAGTTCTCACAGCAGAATAACAATTCTGAGTTATCGTCTACTTCACGCCCAGATATAATCACAAAACCAAAAACTTTGTGGCGTATTTCGGGCGAGATGTAGACTATAACGTGGCAAGTTTGTGATTAAATCTGAAAAGTTTATTGACGTAAAACTCTGGCAAAACCTGGTGGTTCCCAGCTTGGAACTTTTGCTGATTGACACCATTGCACTTTAGTATAAACTTGTTCTTGGTTATGGTAATTCAGCCCCTCGTTCTTAACCTTCTTATTGTCTTCAACTGCTTGCTCTTTTTGGGTTTTGCCGTCAGCCGCGTACTCGAGCCTCATAAAAAACAAGGTCAGCTGTGGTCGCTGGCAGCCAACTTTGCGGGGGCGTTTGATTTTGGCCTTTCGGCACTCAACCATCTGCATGTGCTAGGCCCACAGGGACTTGACCCCTCTTTAGGTTTCTTTCTCGACATGGTTTGTGGCCCACTGTTGTACCTCTATTACCGTGCCTCCACAGACACTCGCTGGGCTTTGCGCTGGTACCACTGGCTTGGTCTTGTCGTTGTTGGTGTCTTCACGGCGGGGCATGTGTTGTACCGGCTAGGACACCCAGGGCCGCTACCTTTAGAACTGGATTTGCTCCTGGGCTATCTCATTTTTGCTTGGTTCATCCTCTTTCAGGTACTTTTTTTGGTTAGAACCGTGGTTCAACTGTGGCGAAAAGCCACCCCGGTAACTCGGTTTATGCTGTTTAACCTCTGTTTTGCTACCGCATGGAGCTTTTATGGACTGGTTGCCATGCTTCTTTTGACCACGCCCTATTACCGAACAATAGTCCTTTTTGGTAGCTTTCTATTTTTAGGAATGATTCTTTTTTATCCGCTGAAGGTGGGCAGCACAAAACTCCCTGACCTTTCGCAACAAAAAGAACCTAATCCGGCACCGCTTCTTGGAGTTGATCTTCCCCGAGTGCTTCAGAAATTAGAAGAAGTCATGCGAGTGAACAAGCTTTTTCGTGACAAAGACCTCACCTTGGCCCGCTTGGCACAAACCATAAGGTTAACAACACGGCAATTGTCCGCACTCCTCAATCAGGTCTTGGGGGTGAACTACACGCAATACGTCAACGCCTGGCGATTGGACGAAGCGAAAAACCTCCTGCTCACCTCTCCTGAAAAAACCGTCTTAGAAATTGCGTTTTTGTCCGGTTTCGGCTCGAAAACCGCCTTCAATTCGTTTTTTGTCCGTGCCACGGGAATGACACCTCGTGAGTTTCGCCACGAGGTTCCGTTAGAGCCGGAGCTTACCGAGCTGGCAGAATAGTTCGACTCGGTCTAGCAAGGGAATTACTACCTTTTGCCTTGAGAATTATCGAAACTTTGTTGGTGCAAAATTCTGGACTTAAACCATTTGTTTTCCTTATCCTTGAGGTGAGGTTACCCATGAAAACCGAAGTTAAATCTGTTTTTAGCTTTCAAGCCCTCCTTGATTTTTGGCAAGCGCAAAAAGGCGCAGAGGCCTGGCTTAAGCTTTTAGACTTACCCGCGCCGGAAGATCGCGCTGGGTGGGTGAACTATTTACAAACTCATGCTGACGCCCCTTCTGTCCGGTTGTTCTTTTCAGCGGTTATTCCTACTGCCTTCTGGGAGAGTGAAATCTCGGCTTTAGTGCCACCGTTTGAAATGGATCCTGTTTTGGCCACCCCGCGTTTTCTTTCACTGATGCGGCACAAGCGGCCACAAGACAAGGCCGATTCGGTTGAAATGTTTTTTTGTTTTGCTTGGTCCTTTGCTCTCAGTAAACTATATCAGCGCCCTGAGCTTTTGAGCTCCGTTCACCCCATACTTTCACTGATTGACCCCGAAAGTGGGTTTACCCAGCACTTTCAGTTGAGCATGAAGACAGACTTTTTGTGGGTAAACGCCTTGAAGCCGCTCAAAGTCCTTGACGAACAGCAATGGGCACAACTGAAAGCTGACCCCAATAACCGTGAGCTGTTGTCGCAAATGCTTCCCCCGGGGTCCTTTGAGTTTCGCGGGTTTGTGTTCCTGACCGCCCAAGATATTACGGCGACCCGTCAAGTGTCACAGCTAAAAGAAGCGTTGCTCTTACCCTCGGCCATTACTTCAAACCTGGGTCTCTCTCAAGTCGAAACTCTCCTATCCTCGTGGCTAGAACAAAAAAATCTTAAGCTCAATATAGCGGGGATCCACGAAAACAAAGTGACGATCATGCATTCGGTCGAGTTATCACAGGCCGATTGTTGGCTTCAGGATCAACGAGAGTTTGTAACCCAAGATTTTACCGGTTCGTTGTTTGAAAAAGCCTACGTTGAGAAAAAAATGCTGTGGGTTGAGGACGTGTCAAAATTACCTTCGCCCTCAGAGTTAGAAGTCCATATGCAAAACAAAGGGGTTCGTTCGCTCCTGGTCGCGCCACTGATTTTTGAAGACCAGGTGTTGGGTACCTTTGGACTGACCTCTGCCCAACCCGGAGCCTTGGGCGCCAGTCAAGCCGAAAAACTTCAAGAAGTGTTACCCCTGTTCGCCCTAGCCCTCCACGCGAGCTTAGAAGATTTAGAAAACCGCATTCAGCGCATCATTCAGGAACGCTACACCGCGATTCACCCTTCTGTTGCCTGGAAATTTCGCCAGGAGGCTCTGAAGTTGCTTAAAGAACAAGCTAACTGTGGCGTCGCTGAACCTAACTTGACCTTTGACGGCGTCTACCCGCTTTACGCTGCCACCGATATCCGCAATTCTTCGGTCACTCGGAACAACGCCATAGCGACCGACCTCGAATTGCACCTCAAGTTGGCCTTAAAGGTTTTACAAGAAGCCCGCCAAGTAAAGGATTTTCCCGTTTTTCAAGAGCTTCAATTTCAAGTCGAACGCTACTTGAAGCATTTAGACAACGGTCTTTCCTCTGGGGACGAAATCGGTATTCTGCACTTTTTGCGTGACGATGTTGAAGCAAGCTTTATCGACCTGAAACACTGGAGTTCCGGTGTCGATCAGGCCTTACGCGAGTATCAAGATTCTTTGGACCCCCAGGGTCGATTTGTCTATCGTAAACGAAAAGATTTTGACGACTCGGTGGCTCGAATCAACTCGGAACTCTCTCGGCTTCTCGAAACCGAACAGGTCTGGGCCCAGGCAATGTTCCCGCATTATTTTGACAAAACGTCCACCGATGGGGTGGATTTCAACATGTATATTGGCGCAAGCCTTTCGCAACATCATCAGTTTGACCGGCTTTATCTGCGAAACTTGCGCTTATGGCAATTTATTTTACTGTGTAAAGCGGCACGCCTGAGTCACACTCTCGCCCCACAACTCCCCCTCCCCTTAGAAACCACCCATCTCATTGTGGTTCAGGATTTGCCCATTACCATTCGTTTTCGTGAGGATGAAAAAAGCTTCTCGGTCGAAGGCGCCTACAACACCCGCTATGAGATCATGAAAAAGCGAATTGACAAAGCCGTTATAAAAGGTAGCGGTGAACGGCTGACCCAAATCCATCAAATTGCCCTCGTGTATACCCAACCCTCCGAAGCCCTTGAGTACCGGCGGTACATCGTCTTTCTACAGAGTGAAGGGTTGTTAGAAGATGCCGTCGAAGAGTTTGAACTTGATGACCTTCAGGGAATTCATGGTCTGCACGCCCTTAGGGTTAAAGTTCGCCTCGACGGCGATCACGATACGGCAAAGCTGGTCGAACGACTTCAAGAAAACGCCTAACTCAAGGCAGGAGCTTAAAATCCCCTAGCAGGCTACCAACGTCAGCTGGTTCTCTAAATCCGCTAAAAGCTTTTCGTAAAAAGCCTCTAGCCCTGCTTTTTGAGCCTCTTCGGCCGTCTGATATTCTTGAAGAATCACCGACTTTTCAAAATCGGGCAAACCCTCTTCGGCCATGGGGTACAACACATTGTCTTCTTTATAGATGTGCCCGGTGAGGTGCTCTCCCCAGTCTTGGGCGTAAGCAAGCGCGTTATCGCGGTTTTGAGCCTCGATAGCTTGAAGTAAACCCGCTGTCAAAGCCCGACCTTCTTCGTGGTCAAACAGCATAACAGGAATTGGGTTGCAGTGCGTCAGCACCCCTGGTTCCTCTAAATGACGAAAAAGAATGTCTTCTTCTTTGGCGTGGTGATAACGATCGGCATAAGTTTTAATAAAATCGACAATCTGTCGTAGAGCTGAAAAATGTTGGGCATCGTTGACGCCAGGCTCCCACGTGTTAGCCATTCGTCCTATCAAAGCAATGTAGCGTAAAAACAGCTGATGCTCTTGCATCAGTTTCTTGGTAACGTCCATAAGCTCCTCCGTTTCGGTACAAGGTCAGCTTAATGGCCTTTCAAAAGGTTTTCCTTGACCAAGATCAAGAAAACTCAGGAATTTTTGCGATGTTTTGGGGCACAAAGTCGGTGGACGCAAAAAGGCTCTACGTCGCCGCCCCTCGAAGCCGTGCACACGAAACGACCTGAAGCGTGCTCCCCTCGATCTCAAGGAGATTTTCGTCCTCAAGCTGACGAAATACGCGTGAAAGCGTCTCGGGAGTCATCCCCAGCTCTTGGGCAATTTCTCGTTTCTTTTTAGGAAAGGGAAAACGACAGTGCGAAAACTTGCCAGGACAGCCGTTGTGAGCAGGACACAAACTAAGAATATACTGGACAATTCGTTCGCGAGCCCCAAGAATGGTTAACTGCTCGATCCGTTTGTTGAGTCGTAAACATTTTTTGGCTAAAAGTCTCAAAAAGAAAGCACTTACTTCACTGTCACTATTTTTTAAAATTTCATCGCGATGAATCTGTACCAACCGACAGTCTTTGGTAACAACCGCCTGGGCAGGGTACGTGCTTTCGGCAAACAACAAAGCCTCGGCACACCAATCACCGGCAGGGATTTTCGTCAGTTCTACTTCATGGCCCGACGCAGACAACAACCGCAACGATAGCTCACCGGCTTCCACATAAAAGCAATAGGAGGCGGGGTCCTCTTGCAGAAACAAAATCGTTCCTGCCTCAAGTTGACGCCGCCGACCTAACCCAGATAAGGCGACTGGTAAAGCCGAACCCAAGCTGTCCATCGGTTTGTTTTTTTCCTTGACCTTACATCACCCGATAGACCAAAAAGTTTTCTTGGTCGGGCGAGACAATGCCATCCCAGCTTGCCTCGGGAGGGTTCCGTTTAAAAAAGATACAGCGTTCCATGTACCGCGCTGCCACAGGGTCATCCGGATAGGCGTCCAGACTGCGGGTTAGTGACAAAAGTGCTTTGTCCCACTCGCGGGCTTTGTAAAAGGAAATCCCTGACAACAAGAACGGGTACGCATTGTCTTTACTCTCTACGGTGGCCTTATCGTCGAAGTCGTACACCTCGTAGATCACCTCGGGAGTCTCGCGTCCTTTAACCCGAATCGAGTCGACTTCACGAATCTTGTACTGACCTGGGTCGGCTAAAGCATGAAAGGTCGACTGACTAATCAAGATTCGGGTATGATAAAGCTTAGTGAGAGTCTCAACACGTTTAGCGACAGATACCGGGTTACCAATACTGGTCGAGTCCATGCGCGATACAGACCCTACGGTGCCGATGACGACATTGCCGCTCGAGATACCCATCCCTACTAAAATCTCTTTTTGACCGCCGAAGCGTCGGGTTTCATTGAAACGAATCAGGTGTCGTTGAATGTCCAGGGCAGCCTGCACCGCATCATCAGCGTGCTTATGATCAAAAATCGCCATAAACCCATCGCCCAGGTACTTATCGATGGCTCCATTATGAGCTTGAATGATGTCGTTCATCTCGGCCAAGTAATCATTCAAGAACCCCGTAATCTCGTTTGGCTCCAACCCTTCGGCTAACGTGGTAAACGACCGGATATCGAGAAAAAGCACACTAGCTTCGCAGGTTTCGGCTTCGCCCAACCGGATTCTTTCGATGCCTTCCCGCGTGATACGTTTGAGGTACTTTGGGGGGACAAACAGCTCAAAGGCCTTCATCGTGCGGTGTAGCTTTTCGTAGGCTAAAGCGTTTTCGATGCTGATCGCCATTAGTGAGCTGAACGCTTCTAACTCATCGACATCATTGGCGGTAAACTCGCCGCCTCCGACCTTATTCAAAACCTGGACCACCCCGATGATGTTGCCATCTTTGTTTCGAATTGGCATGGTCAGCAAAGCCTGGGTACGAAACCCTGTCTGCTGGTCAATCTCGCGATTAAACCGGGGGTCGGCATAGGCATCGACGATATTCACAGTTTCGCCGGTCCGAGCCGCATACCCGGCCAAGCCTCGGTCCACAGCAAAACGGATCTCTTGAATTCCTGAACCCGAAAAAACCTTCGAGTATAGTTGCCCCCGTTCTGCATCAATAAGGAACAAGGTGCTCCGCTGTGCCCCAACGACCGAGCAAGTTTCGGCGATAAGAGTTTGAAGAAGGGAGGTAAGATCAAGCTCAGTCATAATGCGCTTGGTCGCCTCAATCAACTTTTGATGACGTTTGGAATGGGAAATCTCTGACACGAACCGCCCCCCTTCTCTTATCGGCCTTTTTTAGCCTTGCACAACAATATTAACAAGTTTGTTTGGCACTGTAATAATCTTGACAATTGTCTTGCCTTCAGTCAGCGCCGTGATCCGAGAATCGCGCCGTGCTAGCTCTTCCATCTGCGCTGGGGTTAACCCCGCAGGCACGGTCAGGCGGGAACGAATCTTGCCGTTAATTTGAAACACCATTTCGATCTCGTCATCCTGACAAAGGGCCTCGTCCCACACTGGCCAAGCCTCGTGTGAAACGCTGGGTTTTTCGCCCAACCTTTCCCAGAGTTCTTCTGCTAAGTGCGGAGCGTAGGGCGAAAGCAGGATCACAAACGTCCGCCACAGGGAACGGGGGAACGAGGTAAAGGTGTCCGCTTCGTTCAAAAAGACCATCATCGCACTAATCGCGGTATTAAAGCTCAAGCTCTCGGTGTCTTGGGTAACTTTTTTGATCGTTTTGTGCAAAACCTTGAGTTGCGCCTTGGTGGGAGCTTCGTCGGTAAACGAGGCTTCACCCAGGCGCCAGATTCGGTTTAAGAACCGTGAGGCGCCAGCCACCCCGTTGGTGTTCCACGGTTTTGAATCTTGCAGGGGCCCCATGAACATCTCGTACACCCGCAAGGTGTCCGCACCGTATTCGCGAACAATCTCATCGGGATTGACGACGTTGCCCGTACTTTTTGACATCTTTTGGCCGTTCTCGCCCAGGATCATGCCCTGGTTTACCAGTCGTTGGAACGGCTCGGGGGTAGCCACCAGCCCCAGGTCAAACAAGACCTTGTGCCAAAAGCGAGCGTACAAAAGGTGTAAGACAGCGTGCTCGGCCCCGCCGACATAAAGGTCGACGGGCATCCAATAGGCAACTTTGTCGGGGTCAGCAAAGGCGGTTGTATTCTTGGGGTCAAGGTAGCGCAAATAATACCAGCAGGAACCAGCCCACTGCGGCATGGTGTTCGTCTCGCGCTTGGCGGGTTTTCCACACACCGGGCAAGTCGTGTTGACCCAGCTGTCTATCGCGGCCAGCGGGCTTTCGCCTGTTCCGGTCGGTGCATAGCTTTTCACTTCAGGCAACCGAAGTGGGAGTTCACGTTCTGACAGAGGCACAATGCCATGTTCAGGGCAGTGAACCACAGGGATGGGTTCGCCCCAATACCGCTGGCGACTAAAGATCCAGTCGCGCAGTTTGTAGTTGACCGAAAGACGGCCCCGTCCCTCTTTTTCGAGCTTGGCCGTTACAGCTTTCTTAACCTTTTCGCTGGGTTGGCTGTCAAACTCGCCTGAGTTCACCATCACGCCGGGACCTGTATAACATTCGGTGAGCGTCTCGGGCTTGCCGGTGGGTGAAATCACAGGAATGACCTCAAGCCCAAACTGACGGGCAAACGCCCAGTCACGCGTATCATGAGCAGGAACAGCCATGATGGCACCAAAGCCGTAACCGGCAAGAACATAATCCGAAATCCAAATAGGAACCCGCTTTCCATTCACAGGGTTGATCGCGTAGGCACCGGTAAAGACACCCGTCTTCTCTTTGGCCAGGTCCGTCCGCTCAAGGTCGCTCTTGCGACGAGCTTGATCTTGGTAGTCGTGCACGGCGTGTAGCTGTTCGGGTGTTGTTATCTTGTCGACCAGCGCATGGTCAGGAGCCAACACCATGTAGGTCACCCCGTAAAGGGTGTCTGGCCGGGTTGTAAAGATCCAAAAGGATAGGGGCTTGCCCGTCTCATCACGAAGATTTTCGACTTCGAACAAAACGTCGGCGCCTTCCGAGCGGCCAATCCAGTTCCTTTGCATTGTCTTAATGCTCTCGCTCCAGTCTAAAAGATCGAGATCTTTTTCGAGGCGATCGGCATAGGCGGTAATCTTGAGCACCCACTGACGCAGGTTACGACGCTCGACCACCGTTCCACAGCGGTCACACTTGCCATCGACAACCTCTTCGTTGGCCAAGCCCGTTTGACAACTGGGACACCAGTTAATGGGCATCAAGGCTTCGTAGGCCAGCCCTTTCTTAAACAGTTGAAGAAAGATCCATTGGGTCCAGCGGTAGTATTCGGGGGTGTGCGTCGAAACCTCGCGGTCCCAGTCGTACGAAAACCCCAAGCTTTGGATTTGCTGGCGGAAGCGGTCGATGTTCGCTGTTGTGGTTGCCTCGGGGTGGGTTCCTGTTTTAATTGCATAGTTTTCGGCAGGTAACCCAAAGCTGTCAAAACCCATGGGGTGAAGAACATTGTACCCCTGATGACGGCGAAAGCGGCACCAGATGTCGGTGGCGGTGTAGCCCTCGGGGTGGCCGACGTGGAGACCTGCCCCCGAAGGGTACGGGAACATATCCAGAACGTAGAGTCGTTTGTCCTCGGGTACCGATGGGTCCTCGACCGCACGAAAAGTCTTATTCTGGGCCCAAAAGTTTTGCCACTTGGGTTCAAGCGTTTCATAGGGATACTTGCTCATAGAAAACTATTTTAGCCGAGCGTTTGATTGGGGGTCAATGCAACGTATTCTCTTTTGGTCCGGTCTGGGGCTCTTTTGAAAGGGGTAGAGTTAAGGTAAAAGTCGTTCCTTGAGCCTCTGAACTGGTCACGGCTACCGTGCCACCATGCATTTCGATCAGGGCTTTGACAATCGAAAGACCCAGCCCATAACCTTTTTCTTTCATGGTGGATTTCGAGCGCCAAAAACGCTCAAAGACCTGCTCGGTTTCTTTGGCAGGAATCACAGAACCCACATCGTGAACCGTGAGCGTCACCATTCTGTCGGCGGCCGCTCGTACCAAGATGTCGGTGCGGGGCCGCGCGTACTTGATCGCATTATCGACAAGATTAAACACCGCCTGCTGTAGCTTAAACCTATCGGCTTTGATCGTTAACGCAGGGTCGCACTCTAAAACCAAGCTCAGGTGCCGGGAATCCGCTAGTTTTTCTAGCTGGGCCACCACCTCAGCTAAAACCTCGGCCAGGTTAAACTCTGAAATTTCTAGTTGCAATTCTTGTGCATCGAAGCGGGCCAATTTGAGCAAGTTTTCTACAATGGCCGACATCCGTTCGGTTTCTTCGAGGTTCGAGGCAAGAATCTCGCGATATTCGGCCAGAGCCCGCTGTTTTTTTAAGGCGACCTCGAGCTCGCCCCGCATGACGGCCAAAGGGGT
>JAJXVP010000263.1 GCA_021782055.1 bacterium
AGCACCTTGTTCTGGGCCATGGGCGTCGACGAATGGCGGTCATCTCGGGACCTTCTGGTCATGGAGAAGCAGAAGAACGTAAAATTTCGCTTTTAGCTTCTTTAAAAAATTTTGGGGTAGTTCCTGACCCACGTCTGATTGTTCCGGGAAGTTTTCTACAGGGCTCTGGGGTAGAAGGTGTTAAAATTCTTTTAGCACAACAGGTGCCATTCGATTCATTATTCTGCATGAATGACCGTACGGCCATAGGGGCTATCGAAGAACTTCAACGCTCTGGAGTAAAGGTTCCACAAGAAGTCGCTGTCGTGGGTTTTGATGATATCGAAGAAGGTACCTACTTGACGCCGCCTCTTACCTCAGTCCGTCAACCGCTTTTTGAATTAGGGGTTTCAGCGGTCGATTTGATCTTTGATGTGCTTCAAGGACGAGAACCATCTCAACATCATCTTTTGTGTCACGCGGTTATCCGAGAATCTTGCGGTTGCCTTCCTCGACAAAGTTTTTCTCCGGTGAATCACTTGAAGTGGGAAGAGATTAGCAAAATTGATCGTCATCTCGTTGAAGAACTTTTAAGGTTGGCCATCAGTGGAAATGATCATCTGTTTTTAAAAAGGCTGAATCAAAATTTGTTGGACAGTGTGGTCCAGCGACGAAGCTTGGAACGGTGGCAGGACTATTTGACCGCAATTCGAACCAAACTTCGTGATGAGGCGAGTTGGGATTTAGTCTTCGATGAGTTCCTATTTGAATCTGCCCGGGATTTGATCGCTAAGGCTGAAACTAGGTCACAAGCAGAGCGGCGCATTCAAGCCACCCGTCGATTTGCGACCCTGAGATCTCTAGGCTCGTCATTAATTGCAGCCTTTGAAATGAACTCCATGATTCGTGAGCTCGCGAAGGGATTACTAGACTTGGGTTTTTCTCAAGGTTTCTTGGTTCGTGTGGATGGAAAAGATATACCAAACGGTTGGTCACGCTTATGGATGTCCTTAGAAGACTCCCAAATCCTACCCAATAAACCCATCCGTTTTCATAGTACAGATATTTTACCTCCAGATATTTTGTGGCGTCAAGAATGTTGGGTTTTAGAACCTTTAGTTTTTCAAGATGAAATTTTGGGCTATATCTTGCTTCCGGGTGGACTTATTGATGCCACGACGTATGACTCTGTAAAAGAAAGCGTAGCCAGTGCAATGGCGAGTCTTTTACTACTGGAAAAAGTACAATCTCATGAGCGTCGGCTGGAATTGGATGTTGCTCGGAGAACTCAAGAATTGACAAGGACGAATCAAGAGTTAGTTAAAGAAGTTGAACGCCGAAAGTTTCTTGAACAAGAAGTGACACAAATCTCTAACCGAACGATGGAATCCATTGGTCAAGATCTTCATGATGATTTATGCCAACATCTTGCGGGTATCTTATTGTTGTTCTCTGCAGCAAAGTCTTCTGGACGGTTAAAATCCGATGTGCCAGATGTCTTGGACCGAATACAAACTTTGTTATCAGATTCTATCGTTCGGGTAAAACAAATCGCTCGAGGTTTACTACCGATGGGGTTTGAAGAACAGGGATTATTAGGGGCTCTAGATGCTTTAGTAATCTCAGCTCGACACGCCAGCTCTGCTGAAATTATCTTAGAAGCAGATTCTGAGTTTTCATTAAATGATAAAGAGAGAGCCCTGCAAATTTATCGAATTCTTCAAGAAGCTTTACAAAATTCCTTAAAGCATTCTCGTTCCATCAAAATAGAAGTTAAGCTATATCCAAAAGTTTTGACGAAAATTCAGAATCGGAAAAAAAAGGATATTCCTGGGTGGATGGCCGAAGTCAGGGATTATGGTTGCGGTATTCCTGCGAAGGTCGGAGGCGATGGGATGGGTATGAGGATCATGCGTTTTAGGGCTGAAAAGGCATCCGCTGTTTTGAATTTAGAAAACATGAACCCTGGTACAAAAGTTTCGTGTTGGTTTGCGGAATCTTCAGGAGGAGAAAACTGTTGACACCTATTTCATTCTTGGTCGTCGATGACCATCCCATATTTCGTCAGGGATTAGTAGCTTTAATTCAAACACAAGAACAATACAATGTTCGGTGTGAGGCCGGTTCGATTTCTGAAGCCCTTGAGAAATTGAATTCCTATGTGCCAGAAATAGCTCTTATTGATATTTCGCTTCAAAATCAAAGTGGCTTAGATTTGGTGAGGCAAATTCGCCAGTCTTATCCTAGTGTGAAAATTTTGATTATCTCAATGCATGATGAAGTGGTGTATGCTTCACGAGCCTTAAAAGCTGGTGCGATGGGGTATATCATGAAACAAGAACCAGCTTCACTCATCCTAGAAGCGGTTCAAACAGTTTTAAATGGAAAAATCTACGTTTCTTCGGTCATGCGTGACCGGTTATTAGAAATGGTTTTCTTACATCGTGATGAAAACGAGGCTGTCTCAACAGACGTGCTGAGTGATCGAGAGTTAGAAGTTTTAGACTTAATGGGACAAGGTTATGGCGCAGTGGATATAGCGAAGTTACTCACTCTTTCGGTCAAAACCGTGAATGCCCACTATGATCACATCAAAGATAAGCTCAAAATGACAAGCACAAGTGAATTACGACGCTATGCCGTAAAATGGATTCAACATCGAGATAGGTGAAGTTACCTAGGTAAAATTACTCAATATCGCTAATGTCGTACTCTGAAAACATGGAGTAGCCTGAATCAAGAAGACCAACAAGGAGTCCAGGTCTTCAAAATTCTAAAAGGAGGAACTGCATGTTTAAGAAAATCAGTGTAGTTCTAGTCGCGGCATCGGCGTTGCTCTTAGGCGCTTGCGCACAGAAGCCTGCGGATATCTACACCGGTCAAACACTGAAAGTTTGGTCATTCACAGACGAACTTCAAGAGTTCATTGACCGGTTTAAGGCTGCCCACCCTGGGTTAAAGGTAGAATATACCATTGTCCCTAATGAGCAGTACTTAGCAAAATTAAAGCCAGTTTTGCGTAGTGGTGTTGATGCTCCCGATGTATTCACCGGTGAAGCCGCTTATGTCAAAGATTTGGTAGACAACCACCTATGGGCAAATCTTTCAAAGGCTCCCTTTAATGTGGATACTTCAGATGTGTTTCCCTATGTCGCTCAAGTTGGTACGGATGCTGAGGGGAATGTCCGTGGTTTGTCGTATCAAGCCACACCAGGTGCTTACTTCTTCAAACGTGATATTGCCAAAAAGTACCTAGGCACAGATGATCCTGCGGCAATTGGCCAAATGCTTTCGAATTGGGATGATTTAGTTAAAGTTGGTGAAAAGTTAAAAAAAGAATCCAACGGCAAAGTGTACTTAATCAGTTCAATTTCAGATTTATTCATGCCTTTTTTTGCTAACCGCCAACATGGTTGGGTAGAAAATGGTCAGTTCTATTATGACGATATGTTGAATAAAGCAGCTGAAATCGCCAAGAAAATCCGCACAGAAGGTCTTGATGCTAAAGCTGGTCAATGGTCACCTCCTTGGTTCAACGGCATGAAGAAGGCAGGCAATGTCTTCATGTATATGCTTCCAACTTGGGGTTTGACCTATGTTCTGGAAAAGAACGCTCCTGATGCTTCAGGGGATTGGGGCGCTGCTTCTGGTCCTGCCTCGTATTTCTGGGGCGGTACATGGCTTGGTATCAACCCCAAATCCACTCAAAAAGAGCTGGCTTGGGAATTTGTTAAGTTTGTCACCTTGAACAAGGACACCTTAACCTGGTGGGCCACACAATCGAAACATGCTGGTGACTTTGTCTCTAGTGTATCAGTTGTTAACTCTCTGAAAGATACTCTGACCTCTCCGTTCTTAGACGGACAAAAACACTATGCATATTTTGATGACCAGGTTAGCAAGATTAATGGTAATCTCATTACTCCTTATGATCAGCAAGGAAATTCCTTCTATCAGAGTGCCGTTAACGATTACTTGGATGGGAAACTTCCCAATGTCCAAGCCATCAAAGACAGAGTCATTTCAGACTTTAAGAACGCTTACCCTGATTTGAAGTATTAACGATCACATGTTGAGGCCGCCGAAAGGCGGCCTTTTTAAGGAGTTTGAAATGCAGAGGAAAACTTCTGCTGAGCAGCA
>JAJXVP010000264.1 GCA_021782055.1 bacterium
GAAGTACTTAGTGCAAGTTGCCGGGGCTCAAAAACAGCTGTACAGCCGACCTTGGGACGCCAACGAACCAAGACGCACGTCTTTGGTCTTTTTGGGGACGGCGTTTGACGAAGGCCGCTTAGAACGAATGTTGAAAGCAGGAACTGAGAGTCAGCCGGGGGCTGAGCTTCAGGTGGGAACACCATGATGGCCTTTTTAGGCGCCAAGTCGTACCGTGATAGCAAGCACTTCAGGGCTTTGTTTCTACTCGTTTTAGGGCTTACCTTTTTAAGTGGACTATGGGCTCAAGCGAACCCCTTTGAACGAGGTTTTGCACCTCCACCACACCCCCAGTCGCCTACGGCGGCACCAGCGCCCCCCATGCATCACCAGGCTTCAGCGCAAAACCGCACTGAAGAGCGAAACCGCGCGTCCGAGCAAAACCGAACCGTGACCGTACCCTTTTACGTGATCTGGTTTTCAAAAGTCATCCAGTTGCAGCAGACCTTTCAGTTTGGGCTGAGTCACGCCATCCGTGATTTAAAAACCCATCCTTGGGCACCGGCTTTGTGGACTCTGTTGATTTTTTCGTTTTTATACGGAGCCTTACATGTTTTGCTTCCCGGACATCAAAAGTCTGTTATCGGTGCATATTTTCTTTCTGAAAATGCCCGGTACGGTCAGGGCTTTTTAGTCGGGATTCTGTTCGCGTTGGCGCACGCTGTGAGTGTTACCATAACGCTTTTGGTGTTGCGCTTTGTCTTGCAGCTAGCGGTGGGAGCAAGCTTGGCTGTTGCGACACAGTTTCTACAAGGCTTCGCGGTTATTGGCGTAGTTTCGGTGGCCTCTGTCTTGGTGGTTCGCCGCCTTAGCCAGTGGAAGGAAGTCAACCGTTTGTCAGAGCTCGATAAAATGCGCCAGACCCTTGGCTTTGATTGGCACGATCGCCTCGAGACTTCGTACGAGCCGGTTCCGTGGCGGCGCCTTTTGCCGTTTTTGTTTTTTGCGGCGGTGCTTCCTTGCCCGGGAAGCCTGTTGGTTCTTTTATTTGCGCTAGGCTTGGGGGCTCCTGTCTTGGGGTTGATCTCGGTAGGTGCCATCTCGCTAGGAATGGCGGTCTCACTGACCTTGCTGTCGCTTGCCGTGATCGCGATGAAAAAGTCGGGTCGCGAAAAAGTACGCTCTGGCAGGGGGCGAATTACCGTTCTTGTCCTTGAGTTGGGCAGCTTAGCCGCGTTGCTCGTGTTTAGCCTTTTGATGTGGCCGGCAGGTCCCGGTTGAAAAGGTTTCCGGTGAGTTGGGGAGCATCGGTGCGTACCAAACCATGGATGCGCTCGAACTCGCCGCGCAGACTGCGAAAGATTTCGACCAAGTTGGGGTCAAACGCTGTTCCCGATAAGGTCAAAAGCTCGTCAAAGGCCGCCGAAAAGCTTAAGGACTTTCGATAAGAACGCGGCGTGGTTAAAGCGTCAAACACGTCGGCAAGGGCAACAATGCGGGCCTCCAGAGGAATGGCTTCTCCTTTGAGGCCTTCTAAGTAGCCGGTTCCATCCCACCGCTCATGGTGGTAGCGGGCTATATTGGCGGCCATTTCGTCGATACCGTCTGCGGACAAGATTAAATGGCCATAATAGACATGTTGTTTTTGTAGCTCGATTTCTCGTTCCGTAAAGTATTCTGGCCCATGGAGCAACTGGCAAGCCACACCGACTTTGCCAATATCGTGAAGCTGACTGTAAAGGGCGATACGTTCCACCCAGAGTGGGTCTTGACCGTGAGCCTTAGCTATAGCGGCACTGTAGAGTGAAACCCGGTGGATGTGCGAATAGGTATCTTCATCCGACTGTTGGTTGGCTGCTTCGAGGGCGTAAATCATCGAATCGGTTAGGCTTCGGATGCGGGCCTTTTGTTCACGAATGCGGTGCTGGTAGGCATGATCGCGTGAGGCTTGGCGGATGGTAAAGCCCAACTCGTCGAACTTCCATGGCTTACTCAAATACCGAAAAAGACCTGCTAGGTTCACGGCATCACGAACGGCGTCCAAGTCTGTATAGCCTGTCAAAAGGACGGTATGGGTGTCGGGCGATAAGCTTTTTATCTGCGCCAGGAGTTCTGAGCCTTTCATCCCCGGCATATTTTGGTCAGAAATGACCATCATGAGATTGGCCCCGTCGTAAAGTAAATCTTTGGCCAGAGTTAAGGCCTCTTCGCCACTCGAGGAGGTTTCAACATCAAAATCTGAGGCAAACTCTCGGCGCAACTCGGCTTTAAGACTCTCGAGGATAATTTTTTCGTCGTCAACGCACAAAATAACAGGCTTCACTACCATTGTCCTTATTTATTGTAACGTGTTTGGGCGAGAAAGCAAATATCGCCAAGCTTCAGATGCTAAAGTCAAACCAAAGATTCCCGTCATGAACGAGAGGCTCCCAAGGGCGTTACGGGGACGTCCCCGAGTTACGGGCGACAAAGACAGCGGAGCTTGGCTTTCGTGGGGAGTAAGTGGTGGCTCGACCGAATAGACGCACCGAATACCACCGGGTATTTGCCGACGCCGGAGCCTGGCTCGTACTCGGGAGCCCAGGGGGCACAACGAAACCTCCGAGATGTCTCCGACCCGAACCGCTTGAGGATCACTTCGGCTCGCCGCCCCCATACTGGCCAGCACAGGAATCTTATGCCGATAGAGCATCTCTAAGAGGGTGACTTTGGGGTTTAGACTGTCAATACAATCCAGAACAAGAGATTTTTTGTTCGAGACCGAGGCAAACGGCCCTAAAAGTTGTTCGAAGGTTTCGGCATGAAAAAAATCGGTGCGAATTTCCACAAGAGCTTCGGGGTTGATCGCTAAGACTCGTTCCCGGGCGCATTCGGCTTTAGGACGACCTAGGTTGCCTTCAATTGCTAGCAGTTGCCGGTTGAAATTCGAAGCTTGGACAACGTCAAAATCGATGAGAAGGAACTCGCCAACCCCCAGCCTGGCCAGAGCCTCAAGAGCGTAGCCGCCTACGGCCCCCAGGCCAACAATTGCAATACGGGCTTGTTGCAACTGTTGTTGGGACTCTTTGCCAAGAATTAGTTGAGTCCGTTGAAACCGGTCGTGATAGCTCGGGGAAGAAAACGCCTTGTCATCCATAGCTGTCCTTAGCCTGCTTCTGTTCCTCTTGTCCAGCCCAAAGCTTGCGCATTTGCTGTAAGAAGCTGGGCCGTCTCTTCGAGGGATAGCTCCCATACTTCGGCTACCTGGTTCGCTGTATGAAGCAGGTAAGCCGGTTCATTTCTGGCCCCGGGTGCCTCACGCCACACCGGCCAGGGGGTTAAATCGGGAGCGTCTGTTTCAATCAGCACGCTGGAACGGGGAAGAAATTTCAAAAGTGCGGACAGACGGGTGTTTCGTCCCCGTGTCAGTGCTCCCGAAAACGAGAACCAACAATCACCACGGTCTAAAAGTTGCCTGGCGACAGCCTCACTGCCCGAGAACGAGTGGAGGACGGCAGGAACAGGGTAGCGTTTTAAGTACAACAATAGCCTGTCCCAGGTGCGCCGGCAATGAAGGCTTACCGGCCGGCGAAACCGTTGCGCAACGGCAAGTTGAGGTTCAAAGACGGCTTCTTGCTGGGCTAATGGGGGCCCAAAGGTTCGATCCAAACCAATTTCGCCTACCCAGGCCTGGGGCTCGGTGGCGAGCCGCTGTTCCAGGGCTTGTAAGGCACTTTCGGGATTGTTGGGAATGTACCAGGGGTGCACCCCGTACGCAGGAATAACCTCCGGCTGGTCGCGGCTGAGCTGAGCGACATCCTCCCAGTCTTGTGGTTCGGTGCCACAGCACAAAAAACCGTGGACACCCGCAACACGCGCCCGGGCGAATACTGCGTCGCGATCTGGTGCGAAGACCGAGGCTTGAAGATGACAATGCGTATCAATCAGAGTCATTCTGTTTTAAATTTAGCCGCATCGGCGTGTAGGCTGGCTGCCACGTCGGCAATACGATCCACAAGGGCGGTCACCTGATCCTGAGCTTGGAACAGGTCGGTCTCAGAGGTTTGTAGGGTTTTGAGCGCTTCATGGACTCCGTCAGAAACCGTGTCTAAGGCCTGCATGGCCTGCTGCGCGTGCTCGGTT
>JAJXVP010000265.1 GCA_021782055.1 bacterium
TTCCGCTGCGGCGGTAGGAGTAGGGCAACGCAAGTCTGCGGCCCAATCACATAAAGGAGAGTCTGTTTCGTGACCCACGGCACTAATCACAGGAATCTTACTCGCTGAAACAGCACGAACAACTCCCTCTTCTGAAAAGGCTAAGAGGTCTTCAAACGAGCCACCACCCCGGCCAACGATTAAGACCTCCGCTAAATGGTGCTGGTTGACATACTCGATCATACGGCTAATTCGCTCTGGAGCCTCGACGCCTTGAACACTTACGGGGAAAATTCGAATTGTGGCCGGGACTTCATTTTGTTGAAAGATTCTTAACATGTCCTGCAAAGCTGCCGCCGCTGAACTTGTGACGAGACCAATCACTTGGGGGTAGACGGGGATGGGTTTTCTTCGAGACGCCTCAAAGAGACCTTCGTGGGCTAATTTTTGTTTAAGTTGCTCCAGACGAGCTAAAATATCCCCTAAACCTGCAGTTTCTAAACGAGAAATCACCAGTTGATATTGGCCCTGAGGTTCATAAACAGAAAGACGACCCCAAACCCTGACCTTGTCGCCATCAGCAGGTGGACGCGCCGTAGTTCGACTGGCCCAGGAAAACCAAACCACTTTAATCAAAGAGGTATCATCTTTTAAAGAAAAATAGAGGTGTTTTCCTGAAGTATTCCGTAGCCCTGAAATTTCCCCTTCGACAAGGATCTCGGAAAAGTGGGATTCTAGCTGTCCCTTGATTTCAGACGTAAGCTGGCTGACTGTATAAACCTGGTCTGCTTGAGGGGAGTACGGAAAGGCCATATCGCTATGGTACCGATTTTTGAGTTTGTCGTCTATCTTTATCAATTGTTGTTGAGTTTCCTGACTTGTCCAAACTCAAGAATCCGCCGATGATAGGATCGACATGAAAACCTTAGCCCTCATCTCGGCTTTAGCCCCGCAACGTCTCACGAGTCTTGACGGAAAGCCACTCTCTCAGTGGGTGGATTCTGCCCTGACACGAGCTTTAGGAAATATACCCCGCTTGTGGTTGCAATACGAAGGGGCTCCTTTCTTAGATGTGCCCGAAGAAGTCAAAAGAACCGTTCCCTTTGAAATCGCAGGACTAGAACGAACCGTAGAAAAATTAGCAGAAGGGTATGATGAAGTGCTCTGGTTAGAAGGGGATGAACCCTTCATTCGCCCTGATTTGATCACTCGCCTGGTGGAATTGCACCGAGACTACCGCGCGGATTACACCTTCGCCGATGGCTTTCCCCAGGGCTTGGCTCCTGAAGTGATCCATCCTCGAATCTTGCCCACTTTAAGAAAGTTCGCAGAAAAAAACGCCTTAAATAACCCCACGATAGAAGAGAAAAAAAACATTCCGCTTCGTTCACCGTGGTTTGATCTTATTTCCCAAGATATTAATGCCTTTGATATCGAGACAGAATTATCGCCCGTGGATTTAAGGGCGGAACGGCTGAGTTTTCGAGCTGATTCCCCTCGTCAAAGACTTCTTTTAGAGCGTTGGTTGGACGAAGCCCAAGGTCCTCTTCAGCCATTTTTAGAAGCGTTACGAGACAATCCGTTAAAACGTCGTACCTTACCCGCCACACTACAACTTCAGGTAACTAATGGTGTTCGACAAGTGCCTCTTTGGTCACCGCTCCATCATTTTTTTCCCCAAGCTTTATCGTCAAGAGATTTTTTAGAAGAAGGCAAATTTCGGGAATGGGTTTCACAAGCCTTAGACTGGGCGGGAGATTTAACCCTTATGCCGTCTTTTTGGGGTGAGCCTTCTTTACACCCGCAAATCAAAGAACTTTTTCTTTGGGCTTTAACTCAGAATAACTTACGTCTGGTGATTGAGACTTCCGGCTTAGGTTGGCGAGAAAATGATTTAGCCGATTTGGCTCAAGCTGCCAAGGGGAGACTAGATTGGATCGTAGAATTAGATAGCCAAAATTCCCAGACGTACCTTCGTATTCGCGGGGAAGGGTTTGAAGAAGCTCAAGCCTTCACCCAAAAAATACTCCAAGGCTTTTCGGGTCATGTTTGGCCACAAACCGTTCGCATGAACGAAACCGAAGAAGAAACTGAAGGGTTTTATCGGTACTGGAAAGAACAAGCAGGGCAGGCCATTATCCTCAAGTACAATTCTTATGGCGGAAAATTGCCGAAGCGAAAGCCTGCCGATCTGTCACCCTGGAGGCGACTGCCGTGTTGGCATCTTCAAAGAGATTTAGCCGTCTTTATGGACGGTACCGTTGTGCCCTGTCGAGATGCCTGGAAACAAAATTTAATTTTAGGTAATCTTCACACTGACTCTTGGCAGTCGATTTGGGAAGCTAGTGGAAGGTTGTTGCAGGAGCATGCGCAAGAAAATTACCCCGAGGTCTGTAGAAACTGCGATGAGTATTACACGTTCTTCTTCTGACCGACCCTCCTATTCCATATTACCCGCGAAGTCCTCAGCTTATTCGACGGTCTCGCTTTCCGTGATCCTTCTGAATCGTTCCAGTTGGATTTTTCGCCCAGAAGTTTTAGATCAGCTGTTAGCCTTCGGTTTCTCAGATATTCTGAGCGTAGAAACGCTTCCAGTGAAGTTTGATGCCGAAGCCTTAGCAGATACACACCCTCAATTACGTTTTTTGTTGTTGACCGAATCCCTTACCCCAGGTGAACAAATTAATCTAGCGGCTGCCGAAGTTTGGGGAGAGAAGTTTTTAGTCTTATGGGATGATCAGCGCTTGTCAGAAGCTTTTTCCTTAGCTAAGTCCGGGCCCTTGTTGTCAGCACCAGAATTGTGCTTGTGTCCTGAAATGCGCGGAAGCGATGGAACACCTTTGCCGACACGCGCGGTTCCTGCTCGTGAAGGTGGTCGATTCCGGATACTTTCTCTTCCTGCAGAAGCAGGTACAGAAGGAACCTTATACCCTTTTGATTACTCAGGTCTTTATGACCGTAGAAAATTTCTACAAAGTGGAGGCTTTGATCCTCGCCTGACGAATCCTTTTTGGCAAAAAGTCGATTGGGGGACAAGGGCGCGTCTTTGGGGAGACAGCCTTTGCTGTGCACCTTTTCGTCTTGAATACAGAGCCGAGTTACCCGTTGAAGATATTTCCTACGAGGATTCTTATCGTTGGTTTTATCTCAAAAATCTCGCTATTCGCTTTAACGGTGAGTCTGGAGAGTTGTCCTGGTTTCGCTTTCCTTCCTTTTTGCTTCATAGTGCTTGGGTACCCTGGAAGGCCTTTCATGTTTTTCGGCTTGTTCACCAGTGGGTCGAGGAATACAAATTTCGTTTTCAATTGGATTCACGAGGGTTGGTGGAATTGTGGGAGCAAGAACAATGACGGGTGTTTTTTTGCAAGTGCGCCTAGACTCTCGGCGCTTACCTGAAAAGGCCTTGGCTCAGCTTGGTGGAATAACTCTCCTCGAACGTTGTTGTCAAGCTTTGGCTTCTATACCAGCTCAAGTCAAAGCCGTCCTCACAGAACCGGCTAGCGAAATCCGCTTACGGCCTTTGGTAGAATCCTGTGGTTGGCAGTTATTTGTTGGCTCCAAAGAAGATGTGTTGGGGCGTTTTACTTCTGCCGCCAGTACTTTTGGGGTGACGAGAATCGTAAGGGCTACAGGGGATAATCCTTTTGTGAATGCCAAATTAGCCACCCTTTTATTAAAGGATGCCAATGCTCATGAAGCAGACTACGCCTCTTGGCAAGGTGCGCCTATCGGTACAGGCGTAGAACTCTTAAAAACCGAAGCTTTAAGAGAGGCTCAGGCGTCCGAGCCCACCATTGAAGAACAAGAACATGTAGCACCACACCTGTATCATCATCCTGAACGTTTTGTTCTCTACCGTCCTGAAGTTCCGACTTCCTGGCGGTCCCAAGGCCGAGTTACGGTGGATACGCCAGAGGATTTAGCTTGGGTTCGGAGGCTTTGGAACGAACTAGGCCCACAAGTTTATGAAATGGAAACTTTAGTAAAATGGCTGGAGACTCATTCCCGATGACCAAACTTTTGTTTGTTCCGAATTTATCTACCCAACGAGGGTGGGGGCATTTTTATCGGTGTGTCAGAACCGCCAGCCAAATAGGACTCGAGGCGGCTGTATT
>JAJXVP010000034.1 GCA_021782055.1 bacterium
CCTTCAAGTCGCGCTTTGGTTGGCAAGCCCACGGCTTTGACGTGGATGGCCACTCGCTTTTGGTGCTGACACGGGCTTTGCGCCCTGGTGTGGTGCTAGCCTATCTTCCCCATGGCCCCTGGTGGCCTGAAATGCTCGAGCGCGAGGGTCTCGAAGAGCGGCTGAAAAATTTGGGCCTGGCGTTAGCTCAACATTTACCCCGCGGGGTGTTTGCCCTGCGTTTTGACCTTTTGGCAGGTACTCAAATCCCGTTGGGGGAAGCCTCCGACGAGGAGTCAGAGTCAGAGTCAGAGTCAGGGGCTGCGCGCTTTTTGCCGCCGCTTGCGAGGCCGTGGCGTAAGCCTCCAGATGTTCAACCTCCCGACACTGTGATTGTCCCGATCGGCACCGAAGAAGAGATGCTGGCTCGGATGAAAAAAAAGACGCGGTACAACATTCGACTTGCCGAAAAAAAAGGCGTCCGAGTCCGCCGAGCCAGCTTGAACGAGCTTGACGCCTGGTACGCGCTATACCGCGAAACGGGGGAACGCGATAAAATAGCCCTCCACCCCGAGACCTACTACCGCACCCTGCTGGAGCTAGCCGCCACTACCCCAGGGCCTAAAGGAGATTCTCAAGTTGCGCCTCAAGTCCACCTTTTGTTCGCCGAAGCGGATCTACCCGAGGGCACGAAGCTTTTAGCCGGAAATTTTGTCGTCACCTACGGCCAACAAGCCCTTTATCTTTACGGAGCCAGCTCGAATGAACACCGCAACCTTATGGCCCCGTATGCCCTTCAGTGGGAAGGTCTCAAGCTGGCGCGCAACGAAGGGTGTACCGAGTACGACCTTTTTGGGGTGCCCCCCACCAACGACCCCAACCACCCGATGCATGGGCTTTTTCAGTTTAAAACCGGCTTCGGAGGCCGCCTGGAGCACCGCCTGGGGGCATGGGACTTGGTGTTGAGGCCAGCACTTTGGAACGCTATTACGCTGGTCGACCGTTTGCGGGTCTGGTATTTTAAAGTTTGGAAAAAGCGATGAACCGCAAAGCTCGGCGGGCCAAGGCGCGAAGAAGTCTTCACCACAGTCCTGCCGCACAGCCGCCAGCGAAAAAAAAGCCCGGCCTGGGTAGAGTCCTCTTGGTGGGGCTTTTGGTTTTTGTGGTGGTGATAGCGTTTTTATGGCATCGAGCTCCGCACCTGTGGCGCTAGACGAAGCGTTGACCTTGTGACAAGCTACAGGCATGCACCTGAGTATCTTCGAAGCACTTATGCTGTTGTGTTTTGGTATTTCGTGGCCCTTCTCGCTGTGGAAGTCCTGGAAATCCCGTCAAAACGGTTCTAAAAGCCTCGTCTTTTTAGTGTTGGTCTTTGTGGGGTATTTGGCCGGAATCACCAACAAAATCCTTAACCACCCTGACTGGGTTCTGACCCTCTATATTCTTAACGCTCTTATGGTAGCCGCCGATTTAATTCTCTTTTTTCGCAACCGCGCACTAGCGAAGAGCCTGCACTAAGTCTGCTTCGAGGTCTTCGACATGCTCGATGCCCACCGACAGGCGCATTAAAGTGTCATCGACACCAAGCCGCCGACGAAGGTCTTCGGGGATTGAGGCATGCGTCTGAGCCTGAGGAAAGGTCAATAACGTTTCTACCCCTCCCAAACTTTCGGCAAAGATGATAAGTCGAATCTTTTCAAGAACTTGCCCGACTAAGGCTGGGTGATCCACACGAAAGGACACCATGGCGCCCGGACCGCTGGCTTGGCTTCGGTGAATGGTGTGGCCCTCGTGAGTCTCGAGGCCCGGAAAGTAAACTTCGCGAACCCGGGGATGGACGGTTAAAAAATTTGCCAAGCGGACGGCGTTTCGCTGCTGTCGTTCTAAGCGGATATCGAGTGTTTTTAAACCCCTCAACACCAGCCAGCTATCGAAAGGCGAAAGCACCGCGCCACTCGTTTTAGCAATGAGCGTGAGGCGTTCTGCTAGCTCGTGATTTGCCGTTACCACAAAACCGGCCAGAACATCGTTGTGCCCGGCAAGGTACTTGGTTCCTGAATGCACCACCAGATCAGCCCCCAAATCCAGTGGTTTTTGTACCAGGGGAGTCAAGAAGGTATTGTCCACGGCAAGCAGGATTTGACGGTCATGACACAAACGGGCCAACGAGCGCAAATCACTGATACGCATCATGGGGTTTGACGGCGTTTCGACAAACAACAGACGAGTCCGTTCGGTCAGAGCCGCTTCGACCTGACTTACACTTCTGGTATCGGCGAAGTGGCAGGCGAGGCCGTGCCGTGAGGCCAGCTCCACGGCAAAGCGGTAGGTTCCCCCGTACAAATCTTCGCTAAAGACCACTTCATCACCGGCAGTCAAAAGATCGAGGATGGCCGCTACTGCGGACATTCCTGTGGTAAAGGCAAACCCGGCGGTCCCGTTTTCGAGGGCGGCCACGGTAAGTTCCAGCTCGCGGCGCGTGGGGTTTCCTTGGCGGGAATAATCCCACCCTGTCGTTTGCCCTAAGGAGGGATGGCGAAACGTAGCACTGAGGTACAAGGGTGTACTGACGGCACCCGTTGTGTCGTCCCACCCCAAGGTACCCCGAACTGCTTTGGTACTGTCGTGCACAGGAAAGCCGCGAAATTCCATCCGATTCCTCCGCCCCTACCTTACGCCGGTAACTCACCATTGTCAATCAAGTAGGTTTATAGCTATGAATATTTAAAATATCGGCAAAAAGCGGGGATTTTTGTCAGTTTCTTGTTTATACTCTGATTCTTGTTTATACTCTGAACTGACTTTTCGATTGAGAGGCGATCATGCATAGTCCCTTTTCCCAACTTCGCACCAAGCCACGCTTTCCCCTTCAGGATCCTGAAGATCCTGAATTGTACCGCGAGCAGTTCCCCTATACCAGCGTCCCGCGAATCCTCTTTGATGGGCACGACGTGATCCCCCACAAAGCTCCCGAAATTTGGATCACCGACACGACCTTTCGGGATGGACAGCAATCTCGGCCCCCTTATACCCCCGATCAAATCTCAACAATTTTTGACTTCTTGCACCGTTTAGGGGGCCCCCAAGGGGTTATCCGCCAAACGGAGTTTTTTTTGTATTCGACTCGCGACCGCGAAGCCCTGGAATTGTGCCAAGCCAAGAACTACCGCTTTCCTGAAATTACCGGCTGGATTCGCGCTGACGCCGACGACCTCAAGCTAGTCAAAGACCTGGGGCTGACTGAGACCGGAATTTTGACGTCGGTATCGGACTACCACATCTTTCTCAAGCTCAAAAAGACTCGGGCGAAAATTCTTGACCAGTACTTAGGGATTGTCAAAGAAGCCCTCAGCCACGGCATTGTCCCTCGTTGCCACTTTGAAGACGTGACGCGAGCGGATTTGTATGGTTTTGTCCTGCCCTTTGCCGAGCGACTCTTAGACTTAGCGAAAGAAGCTCAGCAGCCCGTTAAAGTACGGCTGTGCGATACCATGGGCTTTGGCGTTACCTACCCGGGCGCTGCTCCACCCCGAAGTATTCCTCGTTTAGTTCATGCGTTTTCGCAGGAGCTAGGCTACCCCTCGGAATGGTTAGAATGGCACGGGCACAATGACTTTCATAAAGTCCACGTCAACGCCGTCACAGCCTGGCTCTACGGCTGTTCAAGCTTGAATGCCAGCCTCTTGGGGTTTGGTGAACGGACAGGCAACCCTCCCCTTGAGGGCGCAATCATGGAATACCTCGCTTTAAAAGGCGATTCTTTGGGGATTGATACCACGGTCATCACCGAAATAGGCGACTACTTCCGCGACGAGATCCAGGCGCCGATTCCGGCCAATTACCCCTTTGTAGGCGCCGAATTTAACACTACCCGCGCAGGGATCCATGCCGATGGCATTCTCAAAAACCCCGAAATCTACAATATTTTTGATACAGACACCTTGTTAAAACGTCCCCTGCGGATTCAAGTCACCGACAAATCAGGGGTGGCAGGGATAGCGCAGTGGATCAATGACAACATTCCCGAGATCTTGGAGGGACACAAAGAGCCGGTTCACAAGCGGCACGGCGGGATCAAACATATCTACACCTGGGTGATGGACGAATATCAAAACGGCCGGACCACCTCGATTTCACCCGAAGAAATGCTGGCTCAAACCAAGCGCTTTCTTCCCAGCCTCTTTGTTTCAGAGTTTGAAAAGGTAAAAGAAGAAGCCAAACGAAAGGCACAGGCCTTGGCCAAGAGTATTTCGCAAAGCCCCGATATCCGCAGTCTCAGCTCTGATCGCATGGAAGATTTTCTTCATGAAGTCGTTACCCGCGAGGGCTCAATTCAATTGCTCGCCATTACCAACCTCGAAGGCCGCCGTATCACGCAAGTTCACGTCCAACGTGGCGAAAAAGGGCTTTTTCGCAACTTGATGAATAAAGACTTTCGCAAGCATGAGTGGTTTGTTCGCGTCCTTGAAAGTCAGGAATCGTACGACTCTGACCTGTATTTTTCGAAGTACACGGGACGGCTCATCCTGACCTCGGCACGCCCTTTGTTTGATGAGCAAGGAAAAATGTTCGGGGTAATGGACATTGACTTCATCTTTGACGAACTCGTCAAGCTGATCACTCCCATTCCTGACGAAATCTTGCGCTAGGCTGGTACGGCTTAATCGGTAATGGCAAAGGACGTGAGTCCTTCGTCTGGGCTCACGGCAAAAATGGCAACCTCTGACACGCGAGAGCCGGTCGGACCTTGGCGTAAACCGGCCTCCCAACTTTCCCAATCACCTTGCTCTGCCTGTGCCCAGACCTCAACCCGGCCATCGGGCAGGTTACGAACCCAACCCTGCATCCGGGTTCTCCGTGAAAGCTTTTGAGTAAACCAACGAAAGCCCACCCCTTGAACCACCCCCGCGATCAAGTAGCGTCGCGCTCTCATGCTTGAAGCAGGGCTCGCACACGCTCAGCGAGCACCTCGTACGAATAGGGTTTGGCCAGGGTTTCAAATTCAAGGTCGTGAGCGGTGTCTAAAAACCCTGAGGTGATCAAGACTTTGATTTCAGGACAAAAACGGCGCAAGAATCGCACCCAATAATCGCCCCCCAGGGTATCCATCCGGTAATCGGTAACGATCACCTTAACGGGATAATCCAAAAGGTGCTTGATAGCCCCCACCCCATCCGAGGCTAAAAGCACAGAAAGTCCTACGTGAGTAAAATATTCTTTGAGAGCCAGGCGAATCAGGTCGTCGTCTTCAACAACCAGGACATAGTCTTGTGTGGCCACCTGTTTCTCCTCGATTTTCACCACCCAAACCGTATGCGCAAAGTTTCAACCAAAATCTCGGTCCGAAACGGTTTGAGATAAAAGGCGTCGGCGCCGGCTTTACGAGAATCAATTTCTGCTTGGGGATTATCACCCGCTGTCACCACAGCGACAAAAGGGTTATGAAAATCTTCTTGGGTTTTGAGTCGACGGCATATTTCATACCCATCGACACCGGGCAAGTTCAGATCCAAGACAACAGCTTTGGGTCGGCAAGCCGTTAGCAGGCTCCCTGCTTCAAAACCGTCAAAAGCCTGTCGAATTTTCAAGTTAGGGAAGGCACGCCCCAGCTGAACGGTCATGAGGTTGTTTAACACCTTGTCGTCTTCAACGACCACCAACTCTTCGTTGTTTAAAAGCTCCCAAAGCTCTTCCGGCACCCGCATCTTGTTCCCAACAAGAAAATCGCGCAAATCATCGGGATAGACACGAAATTGACCGCCGGGAGTCATGGATGCCTTCAGGTGGTCAGCCCGAATCCAATTGATGACGGTCTGATTAACCACACCGCAAATCTTTGCTACTTCTAACGCAGAAAAGACTCGGCGTTTTTTCTGAATGGCCATGTAATTCCGAACTCCTCTAGCTAGGATAGTAGTTAGCTGGTCACCTGTCAATGAAAGAAATTTCGCAAAAAAAAAGCCGCGTGACGCGGCTTCTTTGAAAGGCAATCGACTTAGCGTTTAGAGAACTGGAAGCGGCGGCGAGCTTTGCGCTGACCGAACTTCTTTCGTTCCACCATGCGGGAGTCACGAGACAAGAAGCCGTTTGCTTTGAGTACGGGGCGATTGGTTTCATCAAGGACACCAAAAGCGCGGGAAATTCCATGGCGAATCGCTTCAGCCTGAGCATTGAAGCCCCCGCCTTGAACGTTGATCAAAACGTCGTACTTGCCCTCAACATCAAGCACAGCCAACGGTTGCTTCACCGTTACTTGTTGGATGGGATAGGGAAAGTACTGGTCCAAGGGACGCTCATTGATCACAATAGAGCCCTTTCCGCTTTTCAGATACACGCGTGCGACAGCGGTTTTACGGCGTCCCACGGCATTGGTAAGATAGGTCTTGTCTTTAGATACTTTATCTTTCTCTGCCATTATCTCAACTCCTAGAGTTCCAGCACTTGAGGCTGTTGCGCCGCGTGCGGATGACGGTCATCGCCGTAAATCTTAACATTATTGAAGAGCTTGTATCCTAACCGAGTATGAGGAAGCATACCCTTGATGGCAATCTCGAGAGGGCGGTTGGGGCGTCGTTTAAGCAAAGAGTGATAGGCCTCACCCTTGATGCCACCAATATGCCCGGTATGGTGATAGTAAATCTTCTTGTATTCTTTACCCCCGGAAACTTTAACTTTTCCGGCATTCACGACGATGACGTAATCACCGACTTCTTGGTGAGGGGTATACACCGCTTTATTCTTTCCGCGAAGAATAGACACAACTTCAGCGGCAACTCGGCCAAGAACTTTGTCTTTAGCGTCAATAAGGAACCAGCGGCGCTCAACTTCAGCGGGCTTCGTAAAAATCGTCTTCATTTCATCTTCCTAAAGGTACAAGTACGTAACGGGGTGAGATAATATGGCACGCCCGCCCGCTGAACGTCAAGAGCTAGTAAGCCTTCGAGCCCCAAGTCCTATTCTTTTTTCTCGGTGGTAGCGTCAGAAGCGGCTTTGGCCTTTTCGGCGGCTTCTTCTTTCTTGGCTTCGGCGCGATCCTTCAAATCAGCAATCCCGATAAAAATCGCGATGAGACCGACAAATACCGCAAGAATCGGCAGACCGCCAACAATAAAATTAATAACTTGCTGGCCCCAGCCCAGCCCTAAGGGGAAGGCGAACGGCAACACAGCCCAAACGGCCAGCGCCAATAAAATAATCCCGATTACAATGGCCATAAATCCTCCTGAACCGTCTTAAGAATACCGTAAGAAACACTCTTGTCAAGTTAAGCTATGTTTAAAATCAGTGCACGCCTGCGTTCAACCCCGAGGGTTGAGTCGCCAAGACCGCTAAAGAGCGTCCTGGTAGAATAATCATCCCATACGAGGGCTCACCAAAAGGCTCGGCACCCGCCCGGTGAGCGTCAGCTAAAAACGCCCATTTGCCCGAGGGTAAATACACTTCCCGAGCGCGCGGCTGGGCGTTGACGGCCAAAAACAACTGTTCGCTGGGGTCTCCGCCTGCCCACGAACGGAGCATCCAGGCGACAACTCCCGGGTCGAGGGTTTCTAAAAATACCAAGTGCTGGCGAATTTGATCGTTACTGCGAAGGCGAAGGGCTGGCCGGGAGCGACGTAAGGCGATAAGACCCCGAATGTACTCATAAAACTCTCGGTACCGGGCTTTTGCTGACCAGTCTAGCCCATTGATGGCGTCAGGACTGCGATAACTGTTTTCTTCGCCTTTTTTGGTCCTAAGGAATTCTTCGCCGGCATGCAAAAAGGGGATACCCTGACTCAGAAAGACGAGGCCATGGGCTAACTTTGCCATTTTGACCCGCTCCGTTTCAGGATCTAAAGGGTTGGTGTGAGCAAGTTTGTCCCACAAGGTGTGATTGTCGTGAGCAGCAATGTAGTTGATGGTTTGATGCGGCCCCTGCGACCAAGGTTCATGGTAACCGTTTAAATTTTGCCACCGTAGCTGAGGATGCGCCGAACACCCCGCAAGAGCGTAACGAACATTTTCGTCCCAACCGGGTGAACCGTTGGCAAACCCCGCTTTTCCTGCATCAAAAACAGGGCCTTTCAGGGCATCGCGGGTATCGTCGCTAAAAAAACCAACTTCACGAACCTTGCCCGCGTTTCGTTTGATCGCCTTTCGGTCATCAGGCAAGGTCGAGAGTCCGCCTGTCCAGCCCTCACCGTAGAGCAGAAAGTTAGGGTCGTCCCTGCGCAAGATTCGTGACGCCTCGTTCATGGTTTCGACATCGTAAAGACCCATCAGGTCAAAGCGAAAACCATCTAAGTGGTATTCTGACTTCCAAGAGGCCAAAGAATCTAAAATATATCGACTGACCATGGGGCGCTCGGTGGCCAACTCATTGCCACAACCCGAACCGTTCGAAAAGTGAGCCCCATACAGGCGATAATAGTAGCGGGGGAACACCTTATTTAAAGATGAATCATCGATCGAATAGGTGTGATTGTAGACCACATCCAGAACCACTCTCAGTCCTCGGCGATGCAGGGCCATCACCGCCTTTTTTAAGTCGATCACCGCTTGTAAGGGATTTTGTGGGTCACTTGAGTAGGCATTTTTGGGTGCGTTGAAATTCCTAGGGTTATAGCCCCAGTTGTACTGCTCGGGGTCATAATGCAAATCATCCAGCTCATCAAAATCAAAAACGGGCAGGAGGTGAACATGGGTCACGCCCAATTCCGCCAAATGATCCAGCCCTGTTGACAGTCCTTCGGGGCTATGAGTGTGCTCTTCGGTAAGCCCCAGAAAACGGCCTCGGGCTTGAATCCCACTCGACGGCAAACTAGAAACATCGCGAATATGAAGCTCGTAGATCACCGTATCGGTCAGGTGGGCCAACAGGGGGCGAGTGTCCTGCTCCCAGCCCTCCGGCTGAGCCTGCGATGGATCAAAAACATAGCCTCGGCGCCCCTGCGGTCCAACAGCTTTAGCGTAAGGGTCGACAGCTTCTTCGGCACGTATGCCTAAAGTCGTTACCTGATAGGTGTAAAAGACTCCCAAGCCTAAGTCTGGAACGGCAGTTTCCCATACCCCTCGCTCTTTTCGTTCTAAAGCTCGCGAGCTAAAGGGAACGGCCGAATCCCAGGCGGCATAGAGATGGAGGGTAACCTGATCAGCGAGGGGGGCCCACAACCGAAAGATGATGCTTTGAGGGTGCCATTCTGGCCCTAGGGGGCCGTCATAACGGAACTGGCGGTCAAAGTCATCTGATAGAAAATCCATGCTCATCAGTTTAGTCACGGAACGGCCCAGGGGCAAGGTTTGACGCTCAACCAACGGCCAGTGTAAGCTCAGTCATGCGTCAAACTGTCAACCCAGCCCGACTTAAGGGTGAAGTTTCCATCCCCGCTTCGAAATCCCACACCATTCGCGCCCTGCTGTTGGCGTCGCTGGCCCCCGGTCGCAGTGTTATTTCTAATCCCCTGCACTCTGCCGATGCCGAAGCCTGCGTTCAAGCCTGTCGTACTCTTGGTGCGACGGTGGACACCTCGGGGGCAGACTGGCTGGTTGACGGTATTACGAGCCTCCGTCCGGCTGACAATATTGTTGATACTTTGAACTCGGGGACGACTCTTTACCTTACGGCTTCTTTAGCAGCCCTGGCCGATGGTTGGACCTTTTTTACCGGCGACCACCAGATTCGCAGGCGCCCGGCGGCTAAGCTTTTGACGGCCTTAGAGGGGTTGGGTGCCCAGGCCTTTTCAGCCAAAGGAAACGGCTGTGCGCCTTTTGCCATACGAGGCCCCTGGAGGGGGGGGCGAATCAGCATAGAATGCCCGACCAGCCAGTACCTTTCGAGTTTGCTCATCGCCGCTCCCCTAGCCGCCCCTGGGATCATCACCGAAATCGAAGTTCCCCTGTTAAATGAAGTACCCTATGCTGAAATGACCTTAAAGTGGCTGGATGACCAAAACATTTCGTACGAAAGGCGACAGATGAGTTGGTTTCGTATCCCCGGCGGCCAAGCCTACCACCCGTTCTCGCGCCCTGTTCCGGGCGATTGGTCCAGTGCCACTTTCTTTTTAGTTGCCGCAGGCGTGTGTCGCTCACGACTTGTTCTTAGGGGTCTGGACTACGGCGATACTCAGGGTGATAAAGCCGTAGTTGAAATGCTCCGGAGCATGGGGGCCCGCATCGAAATTACTCCCGAACCCCGAGGTGGCCATGTGATCGCCATTGAGGTTGACCAGCTCAAGGGAGCAGAACTCGATTTGAACTTCACCCCCGATGCGCTCCCTGCTTTGGCGGTAGCCGCCTGTTATGCCGAGGGAGAGACCCGATTAGTAAACGTCGAACACGCCCGCCTGAAAGAAACAGACCGGATTGCGGTAATGGCAACGGAACTGTCCAAGATGGGGGCCAAAGTCGAAGAACGCAGTGATGGTCTGGTGATCCAAGGCGGTGCGCCGCTCAAAGGGACGCTCGTCGATGGTCACCATGACCACCGCGTGGTTATGTCGCTGGCTCTCGCCGCTCTTGGCGCCACCGGAGAAACCCAGATTGAAACAGCGGAGGCTGCTGCCGTTACCTTTCCTGAGTTCTTTACTCTTGTGGAACAACTGAAGCAGTAACGTCTGCTAAATCGAGGGGCGGCTTTTCTAAAGAAAAGCGTCCTAGCTTTCCAGATCGGAACTGGGCCAAAAGATTTTGCGCCAACCGTTCCTGGTCCACTTCGCCTCCGTGTTTGAGCATACCGTGCCGCCGACCCCACGCCTCGAGGTACACCCAAGGGTCTGCCCCCTCGATAGCCGGCCCAAAGTGCCGTTCGGTCGCTTTGGGGTAGTCCCGAGCCAAAAAGCGGTACAACTGGGCGGCTAGATCCAGCGACGACAAAATTTCGTCCTTAATAGAGCCTAACAGCGCCAGCCGGATGCCCACTTCGGGGTCTTCAAACTTATGCCACAGAATTCCTGGGGTGTCGACCAAATCGAAAGCCTCGGAATTGATACGCTGAAGGCCCTTTGTGTGGCCAGGTTTTGGTGCCGTCGATGCTTTGTGGCCCCCGCTAAGGCTATTGATCAAGGTGGATTTGCCGACATTCGGAACACCCACAATCATGGCTCTGACTCGGCGAAGACCAAACCATTTCTTATGCCGACAAGCGTTCTCGGCCGCCTGGCGCAGAGCGGGAAGGTTTTTTCGTTCTTTGCATGAAATAGGGACAGACAACGTCTCGGGACGAGAGTCCCACCATTGACGCCACAAGGCCAGAATATGCGAATCGCATAAATCAATTTTATTTAAAAGAACGACACGGGGCTTTCCCTGAATCAGCTTTTCTAACAAAGGGTTAGAAGTCGCCAAAGGAGCACGGGAATCTACCACTTCTAAAAATACATCGACTTTGCCAAGGTTTTCTTGAATCAGCCGCTGGGTCTTGAGCATGTGTCCCGGAAACCATTGAATCTCCATCGTTTAGCGGCTCCTCTGCGAAATCATAACCAGCTGCCAGGCAACAACCAGCAGACCAGCAAAAAACACGCCGTACAAAAACCCCAAGCGGCGCCGGGGTTGAAGCACTTGCTTCACGCGGCTACGAAAGGTTTTGAAAAACCGGCGAGCCAGGGCTCGGTCGGCCTTTCCCTTTAAATGACGAAAACGAAGCAGACCAGCACCCGTTGTAGGGTTATAGCTGTACGAGAGGTCAAAGTCGCGGCCCAAAAGCTCTATTCTGCCAATTTGTTCCGAAAAAGCGGCTCCCTCGGCTTCGATGACCTGACGAAGCACCCGAGAGAACTCAACCTCTGGGATGCCATAAAACAAAACACCACGCAGAAGCGAGGCATAAAACCCAACCAGAGCAGCGTAGAGTACCGGCCCCGTGATGCTCAACCAGGTAACGGCAACGTCCCTTTCCCACAAGAGGTACACTAGTGCCACAAAGGGCAAGCCCAAAACTGCCAAACAGATAGCCAAGCTCCAAGACGACTGAACTAGCGGCCGCGAGCTGACCAAAAGACGCCAAGCTACCCTACCATAATACAGCGCAAGGGCCACTAAGGCGACCGCAAAAAGATCATAGAGCATAACCAGCTCCTTGGCGCGTTGTCCTAAAACTTCTGAACAAAACTTAACCCCGCTGAAATTTGTGCGCTGGACTTAAAAAAGGACGACTTATTGACAAAAGCATCCAGAAGTCCTGCATAGGCTGCTACCCCGACGGTGGCGGCAAGTTTCGCGTCCCGGCTAAAGAGGAACTGCGCCTTGGCATCGGCCCTGACGCCTAGGTGGGTTAGGTAGTAGGGTTGCGAATTGCTCCCCAGAAAATTCGAGGTATCCACCATGATATACGCCCCCCCAACGGCCAAGGCGGCACTGGTGGCAAGTTCAAAGCGACCGAGACGGAAAGGATAAAACTCAGCCCCGGCATAGGCATAAAAAGGCAACCAGAGGACGTTAGAAATATCGAGAATGAGCGGAACCTCGACCCCCACCATGGGTTTAACCAGCCAAAAGCCGCGACTGACGACGCCCTTCACCCCAAGGGCAACATGATAGGCCGTTCCTGCATCCGTAAAGCGTTCCACCAAATTGGCATACGGCTCCAAGTCAATGCCGAGTCGGGGAATTTCATGCACCGATTGCCCCACAAAAGGATCCCCATAGGCAATAAAGAGGCGAGAGGTTTTGGGGTTAACCTTGTCGACAATAGCCAGACCTGTTTCTTCTGTCTGGGGCACGCCATCTTTGGTGACGACCTTTTCTAAGGTATACTCATCGCCCAGCATAATTCCCATGTTCTGCCCCAGCTCCATCGAGGCAGAATCAAAACCGACATCAACTAGGCCCGAAGAGATCTGAAACTGAGGAACTTTTCGTACTTCGAAGGTCAGCAAAGGGGCAATCCCCGCGAGAGCCTGCTCGAGAGCCTGCTGGCGGTTCTGGTCCTGTCCCAGAGACTTTACCGTGAAAAACCCACCCTTTACGGGTGTTAGGTCCGAGCCTTTTAAAATGGTAAAGCTGGTTTCAATCGTGGCTTGCCGAACATTGTTGGCCAGCCGGGTAAAGTGAACCCCGTCTACACGGGGGATAACAACCAAAAAGGAACCGGCGATTTTGTTATATTCGTCAAGGGTTAAGAAGGTTTCACCAAATTGAATGGCTTTGTCGGGGGGGGTGGTTTGCTCCTTCAAAAGGCGCAACCGAGCGACAAACGTTTGAAGGTTCAAGCCATCCAAGCGAAAGTTAAGACCTAAGACGGTAAAGCGCCCTAAGCCGACAAAAACGTTTTGAATTTGACTGTCTACCCCTTGCATCAAACCCAGGGGGATGTTGCGATCAGCGGAGGATAGCTGAAAGATCGCCACATCCTGTTTACTGGAGGCAACTTGAGCGTTAGCGACGACGGCTATAACGCTGATCATCAAAAAAGTTACGACTTTCTTCATAGAGTCTCCTCAAACGCCGCCATTCTAGCAGGGTTTTCCCGCTAAACCAAGCATCCAGGGCCTTTGACCGTAGATAAATGGGCTCAAAAGTGCTATAGTCAACCTTATGCCGGATGAACGAACCATTCTCCCTAACAGCAATCGCCGCGCACCTCGAAAAAAAGTAGACATTGAAGGGTGGTACAACTACTCGGATACTTGGTATCCCTGCAAGATTTACGATCTTTCTGTCAGCGGCGCGGGGTTGAAGATCAACCAGTTTTTTATTGCGGGTGATGTTATTCGCCTCAAGTTTGGTGTTCGTGAAGATTTTCGCATTGTTGAAGCCATCGTTGTTAACGCCAATGGCACCAGAATTGGGGTTCGCTTTGACGTTGACCCCGCCATGAAAGATTTTATTGAAGATGTCATGGCAAGTTATCACAAAGCCCCCCCTATCCGGAGACCCTAATGAGTAACCCTGTATTGCCCCCTATCGGTATCATTGGTTTTGGCAACATGGGCGAGGCTTTGGCTGCCGGGCTTATAAAAACCGCGCCTTCCACAGCGATCCACGTCTTTGAACACCAAGCAGAAGCTAAAGCGAAAGCCTTGGTTCAATACAAGCTGCCCGTAGCGGCCTCGTTAACAGAGCTTTTGCAAAAGTCTGAAATTCTTATTGTTGCGGTTAAACCACAAGATCTTGGTCCCGTCGTTAAAAAGCTCGCGGAGGACGGGTTTGCTCGGGAGAAAAAATCCTTGATTTCGTTAGCGGCCGGAGTGAAAACCTCCTGGTTTACACAACAACTCGGGTCAAGTCGCGTCGTACGCTTTATGCCCAACTTGGCCGCTAAAGTTGGAGCCTCGTTGGTGGGCGTTTCGCCCGCAGAGGGTTGTCCGGACGAGGTTTCTGCGCAGGCTGTGCAGATAGCAAAAGCGGCCGGTGAAGCAGCCGTTGTTCCTGAAAAACTCTTGGGCGTGGTCACAGGGCTTTCCGGCTCTGGAATTGCCTTTGTTTTTCGGTTTTTGCACGCCATGGCTATGGGTGGCGTACGCGAAGGTATGCCCTACACTCAGGCTTTAGCTTTTGCCCTCGCGGCTGCCGACGGCGCCGTTAAGCTTCTGCGTGAAACCTCAGAACATCCCATTGCTTTTGAAAGCAAAGTTTGCTCGCCGTCGGGCACAACGGTAGAGGGAGTTCGCGTCCTCGAAGAAGCGGCTGTCAGTGCCGCTGTCATGGACGCTGTTTCTGCGGCGACCCGACGTGCCGTTGAACTCGAGAACTAATGGATCTTTGGGACGAACTATCGTTACGACCACAGGATAACCTCGACAAAAGTCTAGTCGCGCTTAGTTCGGCCCTGGACAGGCAGGATTTTCACGCCCAAGCTGAGGCTCTGGCACAGGCTGGCTGGTGTTACTTCTTTTTGTCTCAACAAGCCGACGCCCTAGAAAAATTTAACTCTTTGCTCGAAATGGCGGCAAGCCAAAGTAACCTGCTTTGGAAGCAATGGGCGTTTTTGGGACTAGGAGCCGCCTACCAACAGCTTTCTCGTTATGATTTAGCCTTGGAACACCTCCTTCAAGCGATGGAGCAGGCTCAAGAAAACCATAGTATCTCCGGCCAAATTGAAACGGGTCGTCGGCTAGGTGAAGTTTATCTGACGCTCGAGAAGCCCCTAGAAGGGCTAGAATACTTGCTGAAAGCCGAACGACTGGCCGAGAAACACGCCGGCAGCGCCACCTTAGCCGATATTTTACTTTGCTTGGGCGAGAGTTATCTAACCTTGCATAGGAATGATCAAGCCCTTGAGTACCTTTCGCATGCGTTGGTTCTTACCAAAGAAAACGCCCATCGCTCCGGAGAGGCAAGGGCTTTAACACTTATCGGTTTGATCTACCGCGATATTGGCGAGCTAGATATTAGCGAAGAGTACCATTTAGAAAGTCTAAAACTCTGCCAAGTTGGTAATAACGCATGGGGACTCTTAGAAGCGCACCTTAACCTTGGCAACCTGCACCTTCTGCGTAGTAAATATGAAACGGCCATTCTGCACTTTGAAAAAGTCATTGTCCTTGCTACGCAGATCGACTCACGCCTTCACCTCGCCAAAGCCTACGCCTCGCTGTCTTCCGCCTGGGAAAAAGCCGGGGATTTTCAAAAAGCACTCGGCTACGAGCGTCAAGCCAATTCTCTTGAGCGTGATTTGAGGGCGGACGAAATAGCCCAAAAAACTCGCAACCTGATGATTCAACAGGAGTTTGAGCAAAACCGAGCTCAAACCGAAATCTTACGCTTAAAATCCGAACGTCTAGAAAAGAAAACGAACGAGCTGGCCGGGTCGCTAGATTCGTTAAGGATGCTCTCGGATTGGGGACGCCAAATTGCGGGAGCCCTCACCCCCGATGATCTTTTCAGCCGTATTTACGAGAGTCTTTCGCACCTCGTAACGTTCCGCACATTCGGGCTAGCCCTTTTTCACGCAAAAACAAGAACCCTGCACTTTCCCTATATCATGAAAGACCGGGAGCGCCTCGACAGCCCCTTTGCCCCCCTTACCGTTCATCACCTTGACAAAATCACACCCAACGACGCAGTTTCGGCACTCCTGTTAAACGACATCTCACAGGTTCAATCAACCTGGTTGGATGCCGAAGCCATTGCCCCCGTTGCGGCACTCCTTAGCGCTCAAAGCGGCATTATTTTGCCCCTGATGGAGGGCGACAAGCTCCGTGGGTTGTTATTTGTCGCTCATAGCGAACCCCAAGCCTACCGTCAGCAAGATGCTAACACCTTAGGAGCCCTGGGTGGCTTTATCGCGGTGGCACTCAAAAACACCCTGAACCACCGTAAAGTTCGCCGCCTCAACCAAGCCTTACGAAAAGAGGCTCAAGAGCTCGAGCAAGCCAATCGACAAATTCAGCATTTAGCCCAGCACGATCTTTTGACCGGCTTAGCAAACCGCCGCCTTCTTACCGAGTTTTTAGCGAAAACTATCCCCTTTTGCCAGCGCACCAAGCGCGGCTTTGCCCTCTACTTTTTGGACCTCGATGGCTTTAAGCCCGTTAACGACCGCTGGGGGCATGATGCCGGCGATTGGGTCTTGACGCAATTGGGCAAAAAGCTCAAAGACCTTTTACGCGACTCAGACCTTGTTGCCCGTGTCGGCGGTGACGAGTTTGTGGCCATTGCTCTGGAAGTCGAACAGGCCGAACAAGCGGTTACCGTCGCTCAAAAGCTTACCGCAATCATTCAAGAACCAATCCTTTGGGAAAACACCCCCCTCAAACTTGGGGTATCGATTGGCATCAGTTTGTTTCCTACTGACGGTTCTACGGCCGAAGAGCTAATCAATCAGGCAGATAATGCGATGTACCGCGTCAAAAACCATGGCAAGCACGGTTGGGCGTTCGCGACCGAAACCAGCAACTAGCCTTTATCGACCCTTTTCCCACCACCAACTTTCGTATACCATAGTGTAACCTTGTTCATCAAAGGAGACACCCATGTTGAACTTTGTCGACACCCGAAAGGTCAAAATTGTTTGCACCTTGGGTCCCGCGACCGATACCTACGACAGAATCCTGCGCCTTGCCCGCGCCGGTATGGATGTCGCCAGGTTCAATTTTAGCCATGGTACGTACGAAGACCACCAAAAACGTTTGGAATGGGTTCGAAAAGCCTCGGCTGAAACGAAAAAGCCCATCGCCATCCTCCAAGACCTTCAAGGTCCAAAAATTCGTGTTCGAAAATTTGAAAAGGATCAAATCGAACTCAAGCCAGGGGCTCGATTTACCCTGACGGTGAGAAATATTCTGGGAAACGACCGCGAAGCCTCCGTTTCGTACCCCACCTTTAATAAAGACGTTTCTGCGGGCTCTACCGTGCTCTTAGACGACGGGAACCTTTCGCTTAAGGTTGTCGAGGTCCAAGGGGAAGACGTCCATTGCGAAGTCATTTTCGGTGGCATTCTTAAGAACAACAAGGGGGTCAACTTGCCGGGGAGCATACTTTCGGTCGAGGCTCTCACCGAAAAAGATAAGGAGGACTTGAAGTTCGGGCTCGGCATTGGCGTCGATTATATCGCGCTGTCGTTTGTTCAGCGGCCAGAAGATGTTAAGGCCATCAAAGAACTTATCTATTTTAACGGCAAAGATACCCCAGTGATTGCCAAAATTGAAAAACCTCAGGCGGTTGACCGCATCGATGAAATTATTGAATTAGCCGATGGAATCATGATTGCCCGGGGGGATATGGGTGTTGAAATGAATGTGTGGGAGGTTCCCCCCATTCAAAAGGATATTATTTCACGCTGTAATCGGCAGGGTAAGCCGGTCATCACGGCAACACAAATGCTCGAGTCTATGATTCAGAACCCCCGTCCCACACGCGCCGAGGCAACCGACGTGGCGAACGCCGTGTTAGACGGAACCGACGCCGTGATGCTTTCGGCCGAAACCGCTTCTGGGGCCTACCCTTTCGAAGCCGTAGAACACATGCACAAAATTATTTCGACGATTGAAGCGCGCCGGACGATTCCCTGGAAGGACCGAAAAATGGTACTCGACGAATCGTACACATTCGCCAACGCCGTAGGCGAATCGGCAGGTCTTGCCGCCGCAGCGGTGAACGCCGCTAAAATCGTGTGCCTAACCGACATGGGCTACACTGCGAAAGTGGTCAGTCACTTTCGCCCCACCCAGCCTATCTTGGCCGTAAGCCCCAGCGAAAAAGCCTTGCGTCAGCTTGCTTTGTTTTGGGGTGTCTGGGGCATTCCCATCAGCACCTTTGGCGACAACATCGACGAAGCAGTCAGGTCGGTTACCAACCTTTTAAAAAACCTCGAATTGGTCCAAAAGGAGGAGCGAGTGGTGTTTACCGCGGCACTGCCTTTTACAGCGCACCGCGACACCAACATGCTCCGTATCGAAACCGTCTCTTAAGGCTGCTTAGCCGCTTCAGCCGGCGCCGCGTGCGGTGCCGTGCTGCTGGCCGTTGAGACCGCTGGGGACACTTCGGCCCCCCCTGATACGATTTCGAAGGTCCGCTCCACTTTCCCGTTCACCGAATAGGTGATAGTGTTCCCCACCTTCACGATCGTGTGGAGGTTTCCATTTCGGTCCAAGAAAGCACAGCCATCGCTTGTCAGCTCATATTGGATGGGGGCTGAATTGCTGAGCATTCCCGGGTGCTGGATAAAAAGAACATCGCCTTTTTTTTCAACAATAAAACGGGCACCGTAATCGGCCCGGTCTGGCCTTTTTACGTAGTAGTTAAAGCTACCCAGTAGAGCGGGGACGGTCACAAAGTTTTCCTTCTCCTGTTTGAGTCTCAGCTGACCGGCATTCATCAGGCCGTGGCCATCGTAAGTCACACCGTTGTCAATAAAAATGGAAGGTTGAGTTGAGGCATCAGGAAAGTTAAGATCGATTTCGCCGTCATTAAAGACCGCTTTGGCATCAGGAAGCGATGTTCCGCCACCAGCCCGCTGAAAGTCTCGACCGGAACGTTCAAAACGAACTTCATAGGGAACTAAGGCGTTCACCTTTTCGAGGATTTGGAATTGATCGGCCAAATGGTACAGGCTGACTAAATTGACGGCAAGATTGCCGTTGGAATCCAAAAACAACCCGTTCCCCATATTGACTCCGACCCAGGAATATTGCGAAGGATCGATCGATGGGGCCGTCGAAACGGCTGACTTTAAATCATTGGCTAACTGGTCTTGGCCAGGAGGAATCCGGTCGACATCGATACGCAGTCCATAGACCTCTGGCACCGCCTGAGCTTGAAGCGGTCCCAGTGGTGTACGGGCCGTCGGTAAAGGAAGTTGCGGTTGCGAAGCGCAACCCCACAATAGAAACAAGAACAAACTTGCTACGAAGCTGATTTTCATAAAACCCCCAGTGGAAACGTTTAAGGCCAAAAGTTGTTACAGAATACAAAAAAGCCCCCTCGGTTGGCGAGGGGGCTTAGGCACAATTTCTCAGGGAAAGCGAATCCTTAAGAAATCTTTAGAAACTTAGAACCAGTA
>JAJXVP010000266.1 GCA_021782055.1 bacterium
TACCCCCCAGTCGCTTCATGTCTCAACATTTTCTCGATTGGCAAAAGATTTTTTCAACGTTGGATTTAGGAAAAAAGATTGTTCTTTTGCAACACTTGACCAATTTGTCACACGATTTTCCTGAAAACTATTGGGCAGCGAAGTTTCTATACGAGTTGTATTTTCAAGCTCACATCCCGCAAGAAGCAGAACGCTGGCTGTTTAAGGCGAAAGAGTTCTATCCAAATTCCGAAGATGCCATTCTCTTGGCCTGGCTTCAGGCTTTTGAGCTTAATCTTGATTCTAATCAAGTAAAAAAAAGTTTCGACCAAGTAGATCCCCAACAACTTTCACCTTCAGGTCGGATGCTTTACCGTATGGTTCTTCTCAAGCTCAATTTTCGAGAGCTTTCCCTCACAAATATTGGACTTGACCCTCACGTGTCAGATCTCGAAATTGATCGGGATGATTTATGGGTTGCAACTTGGGACGGCGGTTTGGCGCGCTACTCCGTTCCGACACAAACATGGAAAGTATTTTGGAAACCACAGACTGAGGTTTCACCGATCAAACAAGTGTGCGTTACAAAATGGTTTGTTTACGTTTTTCAAGACGCGGTGATGTCTCGGTACAGTAAGGTTACCGAAACCTGGCGAACGTTTTCGTACCCCGAAGGTTGGGGTGGTCTTAGGGTAGAAGCTGTGATTCCCTTGGATGAACAAACTCTCTTGGTAGCTCATCTGGGGCAAGGACTTTGGGAATGGAAAGAGGGGGTATGGAATAACTTATCTCAAGCTCTGCCAACCCCCTTTTTGACCGCACTTTCTCCGGCTAACCAGGGTGGGTGGTGGGTTGGAACACAGGATAAGGGAGGGGGCTGGCTGTCAGCGGATTTTCAAAACTTTACTCCGTGGGCAAAAGGTCCAAAGGATGTTACCTTTATTCTGGATCATAAGGGATTCTTGTATACGGGGAGTTATGGTCAAGGGCTTTGGGTTGGCGAGCCTGCCGATTTAGTTCGCTTACCGAAGGCCCCGAACTATGTCGTAAAAGGTTTACTTCAACCGGTAGCCTCAAAAAGTGACACCAAAGATTCGTCGGTTGTTTTCTGGGGGGGCACCTTGGACCATGGCAGCTTTCGTTGGGATGGCAAAACTTGGACGACGTATTCCTCAGCTGAGGGGTTTCCTTTTTCTGATGTTACAGCCCTTGCCTGGGAGGGGTCACATGTTTGGTGGGGGAGTATGAACGACGGGTTAGGAGGATGGCTTGACAGGTCGCCTTGAACGCTACGTCTTCCGAGAGGTCTTGTTCTCTTTTTCAGTTAGTTTTCTCTTCTTTTTTCTGGTCTTTTTTTTGAATCAGATTCTTTTGATGGGCGAACAAATTCTCTCAAAAAAAGCCCCTTTTCAAGATGTCCTTTTACTCATGATTTTTTCCCTACCAGCAGTCATTGCGTTAGCGGCACCTTTTGCAGCCTTGGTAGGGGTGCTTTTAGCAATGGGCCGTTTATCGGGAGAACGAGAGGTTTTGGCGGCTCAAGCCTGTGGTGTCCCACCAGCTCGATTACTCTTCCCCAATATTTTGTTAGGGCTTTTGTTTACGTTACTTTCCTTTGGGGCTAACGATATTCTATTGCCCATAGGAACATTAAATTTTGGCAAAGTCTATCGTCATGTACTTTTATCGACCCCCGAACTGGAATTGGGGGCGTATGCTGTCAAAGCCTATAAAAACGCCTTAATTGTCACAGGAGCGGTAGACGCCCATGGTGTACATAGTCTTTTGATTCTGGATAAGGATGCCTCAAACAACAGTCGACTTTTAGCTGCACAACAAGGTCAGGTGCGCGAGGACCCTGGTAAACCCGGTGTTTTAACCATCCATTTGCAAAACGTCACTGGGATTGTTCCTGACGAACACAATGATGCAGAATTTTCTACCTTTCAAGCCCGCTCCTTAGATTATAATATAATTCTGCAAGAGATGACGGGGGCACTGCCTACCATAGGCCCCCGGGAAATGAGCAGTGTGGATTTGGCGGCCAAGATTCATCAACGTGATTTACACATGAATACCCTCTTGCGACAGGATCAAAGTGAACTTCGTCGTGTTAACGATGAAATAGCGCAAACCTATTGGCAGTCCGCCGGTAGCGATGTCGAAGCGAAACTTAATGGCTTATGGAACACGCAACAGATTGATCGGCAGAAAGTTCGAGAAGATCGTCAAGACAAAACTCTTCAAAGTTGGAAAACGGAATTTTATCAAAAGTTCTCGATTCCGCTCGCCTGCCTTTGCTTTATCTTTTTAGGATTTCCTTTAGCGCTTTACCAACTTAGCCGTGGAATCACTGCTGTTTTGGGAGCTGGTTTGTTTGTTGCGATTCTTTATTGGGCCAGCCTTTTAGGAGCGCGGTATGTAAGTTTGGAATTGAACTGGTGGCCCGAACTTGCGCTGTTTTTACCCAACCTTCTCATCTTAGCGGGAGGCGCCTTTATGCTTGCGAGGATGCGTTCATGAGGATCTTGACCAAATACCTTTTGAGCCAGTTTCTTCTCGTGGCGTTATTGGCCTTAGCGTTTTTTGTTTTAAGCCTCAGCCTGGCCGACCTTTTGATGGATCTTAGTAAGTTTGCTTCCAATCCTGTGATGACCTTTTCTAAAATTGTGTGGCTGACGGTACTCTACATTCCTCAAACGGTATCTTACGCCTTAGCACCGTCGCTCTTATTTGCCGTGTCTTTTGCCTTAGGGACCATGTATGGCCATAACGAGCTGATCATGGTGTTCAGCTCGGGTATTTCGCTTTTTCGCCTAACGGTACCTCTTTTTTTGGTAGGACTCTTTGCGAGTGTCTTTCTATTCTTTTGGAATGATCGTGGCGTCATTCCTACGATGAGAGAAAAAAACTCTCTGACGCGCGAAGCGTTGGGGCTTTCTAGCTTGAGTAATACTAACGTTGCGGTGTTGACGGATAAGGGAAAGGTTTTAATGAGCGCGGCTTTTTATGACGATGCCGCAAAACGGTTGTCTAATGTTGTGCTTGTCTTTCGACATGCCGATGGTAGCTTGGAATCACGGCTGGATGCCGCCTGGGGAACCTGGAACGGAAAGACCTGGATCTTTCACAACGCTCAGCGATATGTGATTGATTCAGCCGGCAACGTAACTGAAACCTCAGTAAAGGAGTGGCAAAGTCCTGAAACGTCGGAGCCCCCGGTCAGTTTTCAGCGAAAAACCCAAGACGTTTCCGAGATGACGTTTAATCAAGCAGGGAATTTTGTCGCTTCGTTAAAACGAGGCGGTTTACCTTACCGAGAAGTAGAAACCGACTATCTGCAACGCCTTTCTTTTTCACTGGGACCGTTTGTGGTAATATGGATTTCTGCCGCTATTGGCGGGAGATTTCGGAAAAACATTCTGCTTATGAGTCTTTTAACAAGCTTGCTTGTTTCTTCTGCCTATATCATTCTGCAAATGATTTTCGGTCTTCTGGCCAAGACAGGGTACTTGCCCCCTTGGTTAGGGGCAGGTTCCGGCGTAGTCGTTGGTACTGCAGCCGGTCTGTACTTATTTTGGCACGCCAGAACGTAAGGAAGGCGAGCTTGCGCGAGGTTCTCTTTTGCTGACAATACAACATCAAGACGCTCATTCTTCGGCACGAACGGCCGTGATGAAATTGCCTCATGGCCCTGTACCGCTCCCAACGTTTATGCCCGTGGGTACGAATGGCAGTGTCAAAGCCATGCATCACTCAGCAGTCGAGGCTATGGGCACAAAATTAATTCTGGCCAACACTTATCATCTTTATCTGCGGCCCGGTCCCGAGGTCATCAAAGCGGGGGGAGGCTTGCATCGATTTACCTCGTGGAAGCACAACTATTTAACAGATTCGGGGGGCTTTCAGGTTTTTTCTTTAGCTCCGTTTCGAAAAATTTCACAAGAGGGTGTGCGCTTTCGTTCCCATATTGATGGGGCTTATCATCAACTGACGCCCGAAAAAGTTGTCGATCTTCAAGCCATTTTTGGCAGTGACATTTTGATGCCCCTGGATGTTTGTAGTGCCCCCGAAGCGACTTATCGAGAAGCAGAAAAAGCACT
>JAJXVP010000267.1 GCA_021782055.1 bacterium
GGCGTCCGCTCGAAACCACAAACTCAAAGTGTTTAAAACGCTTCCACCACGGTGCCACGACAAGCAAACCTAACAGGAAAACCGCGACCACACCAAAGAAAACCCAAATTCCGCCCGAAGCGTGCTCGTGATTCGAGACAGCCCTGGTCAGAGGCATAGTCTGAGTCGAGGTGGAAGTCTGGGTTTGCGTGCCTAAATGGGCCTGAATGGCGGTAACTGCCTGCGAAAGCCCCCCATTCCAATCCCCGGCTTTAAACGAAGGGATCAGGATGCCTTGAACCACCTGCGAGGCATCTTGTGAAGAAAAGCGGGCATGAATATCCTTGGCCGTCGAAATGTACAGCTGATGTTGAGAGGGTACTACCGTGATCAGCACATCCAGTGCCGGGTCACCACCGGCTTTGGTTTTGGCGGCCCAGGAGTCTGAGTAGGCCTTGATGGAATGACCGTTGGTTGAGGCGGCGATATGAATCGCCACGGTGCCGTCGGCCGTTTGCGAATTCAGGGCCGAAAGCTGGTTAGGGCTTAAGAGCCCGGTTTCATCCACGACGAGGGCAGAAGCCCCCGAAGCCAAAATCAAACCCGTTAAGACAACGAAAAAAAGGTTGCGCATACGAAGAATTTACGCTCTGCCAGGGGGGGATGTAAAGGGGCAGGCCCCTAGGGCGTTGGTGTCTGTGGTTTCGGGGTGGTCGCCGAGGTAAAAACCAAACCGGCCACGGCCGCCACCAAAAGGCTAAAGCCTGTCATGATGATATCGGTTTGCTCTGAGGTTTGAAAAAAGCCCTGCGGCAGGTCATTGAGAGTTTTCCAACCATACCATAGAGTGCCACCAGTCCCTAACACCAGGACTAAGCCTGAGCCAATTTGCCAAGGAAGAGGATTTTTTTGGATCAACTCGGACGTCAGCCACGGGGTTTCGAGAGGGGGCTTGGGCTCATAGGTTACCACCGGGGCGCTCTTAGGTAGCGCGTCGAGCTCACTGGGTTGCTCTTGCGCCTGCAGGGAACTCGGCAAAAACGATAGAACCAACACGAGCAAAAGCGGTGCCATGGATATTCTCCTTTATCATCGGGGGGGCCGGGCTTCATCATCGGCGTGGCCGGATGAGATAAAACTCGACTCGACGATTTTTCCAATTTTCACGCTGCTCAGAAAATGGTACCAGCGGATTTTTGTCACCCTTTCCCACAACCTTGATACGCGCCCTGTCGATTCCTAGCTCGACCAAAGAATCGGCGACGGCTTGCGCCCGTTGTTGGGACAACGGTAACAGCTGTTGTTCCTGTTCCCGTGCGGCTTTTTCAGGGTCCTGATAATGAACCAGGTTGGCATAACCCTCAATGCGGATGGCATAGCGCGAAAACTTGCGAAAAATCTCGGCCAACCTTTTCAAAACTACCTCGTTTTCACGAACCAATTCATGTCCTAAATCTGATTGAAAATTGGCGGAATTAGGGGGAAAATGGATGGTGGGGATCAAGATCTTTAAACCCTCGGGGGTCTTTTGAACAAAGATGTCGGTCGTGAAGGGCGCGCTGAGCCGACCGTTTCGTCCCCGTCTGTCTTGCCAGCTCAGATCGGCGGTGTAAGTAGTCGCCGAAAGCAAACCTTCAGCTAAGGCCTCTCGCCCCGACCATACGAGCGGGGATGGTTCCTTCGTCCCTGACCACGAATGAAGAATCTCACCCGCTGGGTCGCGAATAACCAGTCGCCACCGGCGCAAACTGCTGGCGGGTGTCAGGTGAACACAAAGGACCCAGTCACGAGGTTGGCCCTCGTCCCCCAAGGAGTACAACCCTGGGGGTAAGGTGAGTCTAGCCTGGATGGGGGGTACCGGGATCCAGGTAAAGCTTGCTTGGGGGACTGGCCAAGGGCGGTGTAGGTCGTCTTCCACCGTAGCCGAAACCGTAAACGTTTGGTCTTGCAAGTTGTCGGGGTGTCGAGAGCCAGGCCAAAGAAAGTTGACAGGAGGGGGACCGTGGCCTGTCCATCGATGGTTGAGGCGACCTTTGTCATCAGTTATTGTCACGCTCCAATCGAGAATATCAACCGGATCGTCGCTGGCCAGGGCAATTTTGGCTCCTTGTTGGGACATTATCTGCGGGGTTACTTCTGTTGGAGGCACTTTTAGGCGAGGGTTAATAATAACGGGCAAAAGAAAGGTTTGCTCATCGCGAAGTCCTACCAAAAGCGAAAACGTGGGCGAAAGGCCGTTGGTATAGAAACGTACTTCGGGAGCAATGGCGAGATAGTGGCCATCGTTGAGCCGCCATTCCGTGGAAAGTTGCAGTTCCGCTCCCCACGAAGACGTTGAACTGAGTTGCCAAAACGCCGAAGCTTGGGGAACCAAGCGGCACCAGGGTGTGTCCCAAACCCAACCGACGCCCCCGGCGAAAACTCCCCGTAAGAGCGTTGTGGGCCCTGAGGTGTACCCGTACCCGCCGGAGATTTGCCAACGTAGCGGTAGACGCGAGTGCCTGAGGCTAAACCCCGAATCAAGCTCAGCGCCATCAAACGAGGTTTGTGCTTGCCAAAAGCTATCAAGATCAAGCTGGGGACCTGGATAAGGCTCAACCTGGGCTGGCAATTCCTGGGCTTCTAAAGGTGCGGACAGCCCAGTTCCCAAAAGGATAAAGCTACCCAAAACCACAGTTTTAACGCAGGGGCTTTGCCACCGCAGAGGTTTCAAAACTCGGCCCCCCACTCAAGCCCGGTTTCAAACCCGCCAATAAGACGATACAAGACGGGAACCTCGATGGTGATTAACCCAACCCGGTAACCAAGCCTCAACCAAAAATACGTGCCGGTGAGGTGGGGGCCTGTCCCCGTACTCATGCCACTAAAGGTGAGCGAGGGATTTGAGCCTGACTGAATCAGGTTGCTCAAAGGCTGACTCAGAATTTGAACCTGTTGAGTTCCCGAAAGGCCAATAGAGGAGTTGCCCCACGAAAGGTAGTTGCCTACCCCTGCCGATACATCAAAAATACGAGCCCATTCAAAGCCCGTGGAAAGTTGAAACGGTACCGAAAAAGTTTGGGTAATCAACGAAACTTGCACACTCGGGGACACCGAATAGGTGACGTTTAACGACGGATAGGGGCCTTGGGCCCCGACGGTGAACGACTGGGTAACAGTTGAAAGGGCAAGTTGGGTGCTGGCTTCGTTGTCATTCCACCCCAACCCTGTGTCAGCCTCAAGGCCCAGCCACGACCACCACGGCGACAGACTGACGGGCCGAACCATCTGCCATGCACCGAAGAGGCCCAAAGATTTCGAAAGAAAGCTATAGTTTTCATAGCTATAGGGTGACCAACCAGCCACAGCTTTGATATACACCGAAGTCGTCCAGGGGGCTAAAGTGCCCCCCATCCAAAGGGTGGTTGGCGATAGGTTGACCCCCAGCTGATAGTCTGACGTGGGGCTCAAATTGGTCAGTCGTGAGACCCAAGTGGCAAAATTGAAGTTGTCCAGCATGACCGAGGCGGTATTCGACAGCGAAAAGGCGTAGGGGGAACCATTCCAGGGGGAGTGCCAAACGGGCAGAACTGAAAGCGAACCGGCATCGGCAAAGGCCCCTAACACCAGCGTTTTATTCAAAAAGCTGTTTAACGTGCCTTGAATTTGCCCCGCGACTGTGGCGAGTTGTTGATTCACAAGGGGCTGCAATTGACTCAGTTGAGGAATCAAGGTGGGGTAGTTGATCGTGACGGTGACCTCAGCCTCGGCAAAGCGGGGCAGGGCAAGCCCCAGGAGCAGAAGCAAGACGCGAGGATTAAAGCGTTGGATTTTCTGAGGTGCTTTTCGCATACACGGGGTATACTATAAGGGAGTCCGCTGGGAGGTACCAGACATGAAAGGCGTCTTTGCCCTGGTTATGGTTTTGCTTTTGACAAGTTGTCAGTTGTCACTTTTGGACACTTCAAGTACGCCTGGCCAAACTGAAACGCAGCATTGGGACGCAAGTCATACCCGGCTTAGCGATTATCTGGGGTCGACGCTGATGTGGTACGAGATCTACCAGTACGATATTCCCGGAAGTGCGGCATCTTTTGATCGTCCGGCATCCTATGAACACTACA
>JAJXVP010000268.1 GCA_021782055.1 bacterium
TGTAGTGTTCATAGGATGCCGGACGATCAAAAGATGCCGCACTTCCGGGAATATCGTACTGGTAGATCTCGTACCACATCAGCGTCGACCCCAGATAATCGCTAAGCCGGGTATGACTTGCGTCCCACTGCTGCGTTTCAGTTTGTCCAGGCGTACTTGAAGTGTCCAAAAGTGACAATTGACAACTGGTCAAAAGCAAAACCAAACCCAGGGTAAAGACGCCTTTCATCTCTGGTACCTCCCAGCGGACTCCCTTATAGTATACCCCGTGTATGCGAAAAGCACCTCAGAAAATCCAACGCTTTAATCCTCGCGTCTTGCTTCTGCTAGTGGGGCTTGGCTTACCCAGCTTTGTCTCGGCTGAGGTCACCGTCACGATCAACTACCCCACCCTGATTCCTCAGCTAAGTCGGTTACAGCCCCTTGTGAATCAACAGCTCGCCACGGTCGCGGGGCAAATTCAAGGCACGTTAAACAGCTTTTTGAATAAACCACTGGTTTTAGGGGCCTTTGCCGATGCCGGTTCGTTGTCAGTTTTGCCCGTTTGGAACTCCCCCTGGAATGGGTCGCCCTACGCCTTTTCGCTGTCGAACACCGCTTCGGTCATGTTAGACAGCTTCAATTTTGCCACTTGGGTCTCGCGACTGACCAATTTGACCCCCACGTCAGACTATCAGCTGGGGGTTAACCTTTCGCCAACCACCCTCTGGCTGGGTGGCACTTTAGCCCCCTGGACGACTTCGGTGTATCTCAAAGCCGTCGCTGGTTGGTCACCCTATAGCTATGAAAACACTAGCTTTCTTTCGAAATCTTTGGGCTTTTTTGGTGCGTGGCAGATGGTTCGCCCCGTAAGGCTGTCGCCGTGGTGGTCGTGGCTGGGCCTTGAGGCTGACACAGGGTTGGGCTGGAATGACAACGAAGCCAGCACCCAACTTGCCCTCTCAACTGTTACCCAGTCGTTCACCGTCGGGGCCCAAGGACCCTACCCCTCGCTCACTGTCAAATATTCTGTATCCCCCAGTGTTCAAGTGTCGTTGCTCACCCAAACCTTTTCGGTACCATTTCAACTTTCCACGGGCTTTGAATGGGCTCGCATTTTTGATGTATCGGCAGGGGTGGGCAACTACCTTTCGTGGGGCAACTCCTCTATTGGCCTTTCGGGAACTCAACAGGTTCAAATTCTCAGTCAGCCCTTAAGTAACCTGATTCAGTCAGGCTCAAATCCCTCGCTCACCTTCAGTGGCATGAGTACAGGGACTGGCCCCCACCTCACCGGTACCTATTTTTGGTTGAGGCTTGGTTATCGGGTGGGATTAATCACCATTGAGGTTCCCGTCTTGTATCGTTTGATTGGCGGGTTTGAAACCGGACTTGAGTGGGGGGCCGAGTTTTGAAACCTCAACGGTGGCAGCTCCCCGGCATTACAATTCTGCTTTTGGGTGTCTTTATCCTTTTGGGAACTGGGATGCCCGCACCTTTAGAAGCCCAGGAATTGCCAGCCCATGTGCTACTGTATCCAGGTCCCCAGCTTGATCTCGATAGCTTTTGGCAAGCGCAAACCTCGTTTGACGGGGCCGAGCTGGATTCGGGGTTTAGCCTCAGGCACTCGCGTCTACCGCTACGTTGGCAAATATCCGGCGGGTATGGGTACACCTCAGGGTCCACAACGCTCTTACGGGGAGTTTTCGCGGGGGGGGTTGGTTGGGTTTGGGACACCCCCTGGTGCCGCTTGGTTCCCCAAGCTTTGGCGTTCTGGCAGCTCAGTTCAACGTCCTCGTGGGGAGCGGAACTGCAACTTTCCACGGAATGGCGGCTCAACGATGGCCACTATCTCGCCTTTGCTCCCGAAGTACGTTTCTATACCAACGGCCTTTCGCCCACGTTTTCGCTTTTGGTTGGCCTTCGCGATGAGCAAACCTTTCTTTTGCCTGTTATTATTAACCCTCGCCTAAAAGTGGCTCCAACAGAAGTAACCCCGCAGATAATGTCCCAACAAGGAGCCAAAATTGCCCTGGCCAGCGACGATCCGACTGACATTCTGGCTTGGAGCGTGACAATAACTGACAACGAAGGGCGCCTCAACCATCGTTGGACAGGCCATGGGCCCCCTCCTGTTAACTTTCTTTGGCCCGGCTCTCGACACCCTGACAATTTGAATGACCAAACGTTTACCGTTTCAGCTACCCTCGAAGATGACCTTCACCGCCCTTGGCCAGTCCCCCAAGCAAGCTTTACCTGGATTCCTGTACCCCCCATCCAGGCTAGACTCACCTTACCCCCAGGGTTGTATTCTTTAGGGGACGACGGCCAACCTCGTGACTGGGTCCTTGGTGTTCACCTGACACCCGCCGGCAGTTTGCGCCGGTGGCGACTGGTTATTCGCGACCCAGCGGGTGAGATTCTTCATTCCTGGTCAGGGACGAAGGAACCATCCCCGCTCGTATGGTCGGGGCGAGAGGCCTTAGCTGAAGGTTTGCTTTCGGCGACTACTTACACCGCCGACCTGAGCTGGCAAGACAGACGGGGACGAAACGGTCGGCTCAGCGCGCCCTTCACGACCGACATCTTTGTTCAAAAGACCCCCGAGGGTTTAAAGATCTTGATCCCCACCATCCATTTCCCCCCTAATTCCGCCAATTTTCAATCAGATTTAGGACATGAATTGGTTCGTGAAAACGAGGTAGTTTTGAAAAGGTTGGCCGAGATTTTTCGCAAGTTTTCGCGCTATGCCATCCGCATCGAGGGTTATGCCAACCTGGTTCATTATCAGGACCCCGAAGAGGCTACTCGAGAACAAGCACAACAGCTGTTACCGTTGTCCCAACAACGAGCCCAAGCCGTCGCCGATGCTTTGGTAGAGCTAGGAATCGACCGCGCACGTATCAAGGTTGTGGGAAAGGGTGACGAAAATCCTCTGGTTCCGTTTTCTGACCAACGGGAAAATTGGAAAAACCGACGTGTAGAGTTTTATCTGATCCGGCCCCGCCGATGATGAAGCCCGGCCCCGCCGATGATAAAGGAGAATATCCATGGCCCCGCTTTTGCTTGTGTTGGTTCTATCGTTTTTGCCGAGTTCCCTGCAGGCGCAAGAGCAACCCAGTGACCTCGACGTGCTACCTAAGAGCGCCCCGGTGGTAACCTATGAGCCCAAGCCCCCTCTCGAAACCCCGTGGCTGACCTCCGAGGTGATTCAAAAAAATCCTCTTCCTTGGCAAATTGGCTCAGGCTTAGTCCTGGTGTTAGGGACTGGTGGCACTCTATGGTATGGTTGGAAAACTCTCAATGACCTGCCGCAGGGCTTTTTTCAAACCTCAGAGCAAACCGATATCATCATGACAGGCTTTAGCCTTTTGGTGGCGGCCGTGGCCGGTTTGGTTTTTACCTCGGCGACCACCCCGGGACCACAGACACCAACGCCCTAGGGGCCTGCCCCTTTACATCCCCCCCTGGCAGAGCGTAAATTCTTCGTATGCGCAACCTTTTTTTCGTTGTCTTAACGGGTTTAATTTTGGCTTCGGGGGCTTCTGCCCTCGTCGTGGATGAAACCGGGCTCTTGAGTCCCAACCAGCTTTCGGCTCTGAATTCACAGACGGCCGATGGCACCGTGGCGATCCATATCGCCGCCTCGACCAACGGGCATTCCATCAAGGCTTACTCAGACTCCTGGGCCGCCAAAACCAAAGCCGGCGGTGACCCGGCACTTGATGTGCTGATCACAGTGGTACCCTCGCAACATCAGCTCTATATTTCGACGGCCAAGGACATTCATGCCCGCTTTTCGTCACAAGATGCCTCGCAGGTGGTTCAAGGAATTCTGATCCCTTCGTTTAAAGCCGGGGATTGGAATGGGGGGCTTTCGCAAGCGGTAACCGCCATTCAGGCCCACTTGGGCACGCAAACCCAGACGTCAACCTCGACACAGGTCATCCCTCAGACTAGGGCTGTTTCGGGTCAAGAGCACGCTTCGGGCGGAATTTGGGTTTTCTTTGGTGTGGTCGCGGTTTTCCTGTTAGGTTTGCTTGTCGTGGCACCGTGGTGGAAGCGTTTTAAACACTTTGAGTTTGTGGTTTCGAGCGGACGCC
>JAJXVP010000269.1 GCA_021782055.1 bacterium
TGAGCATAACGCCATCAAAACGATTCCCCTTTTAGTTCAGTATAAGGCCTCACTTTTTATAAAAGATCAAAAAGGACGCTCGCCTTTTCAGACTGCGTTAGATCAAAACCTCACCCTTTTGCCCCTCTTAGTTACTAAAGACAATATTGGTTCAACCGATCAAGAGGGAAATACGCCCCTACATTGGGTAGCCTCACGAGGCAGTGTTGCCCTGGTACAAAAGTTCTTAGCTCTAGGCGCAGATCCCTCTCAAAGAAATAAAGCTGGTTTAACCCCCGCTGACTTAGCGCTTCAATTTCCCCAAAGTGTCTCGCATGCGGAAGTTGCCTGGGATCTGTTTCGCAAAGGAGCCCCTGTTCCCTTGCAAAATGACTTAGTGTACTTTGGTCGAGCAGGTATCGCGGATGATGTTTCGTTACCCTTAGATTTGGGGACAACGCCTTTACATTATGCCGCTGCCCATGGTCAAACAGGTATCGTTGAGTTTCTCGCCAAAAAGGGGGCTGTGATCGATGCTAGAGACTTTGCTGGGAATACACCTCTGCACAAAGCCTTAGAAAATGGTCAACTCAGCACCGCCGCCGTCTTGATTAAACTTGGCGCAGATGTGAACTTAAGAGACTTTAATAACAACACAGCCCTCCACTTGGCCATGACATCACCTCAACCAGAACAAGCGGCAAGGTTACTTCTTGAGCATAAAGCCGACCCCAATCTTAAAAATAACTTTGGGAATACTCCCCTTCATCTTGTCGTCTCTCTCAATTTACCTGACTCATTACTCAAATTGCTTTTAGCTCATGGAGCCGATATCAATGCCCGCAACAAATTGGGGGAAACTCCCCTCTATGAAGCGGTTCAACGTCAAGAAAAACCCTTAGCCTTAGCACTTCGATTAGCTGGTGCTAATATCTTCGCCGTCAATAATGCGGATATGTCACCGGTAAAACTAGCTGTCCACCTCGGTCAAACGGCCCTGTCTTGGCTCGTCGATAAATCCAACATTGGTGTTCAAGACGATAACGGCAATACGGCCTTGCACCTTGCCGTGATGGAAGGAAACTATCTCGAATCGGTAAACTACCTGCTTCAGCAAGGAGCCGACCCCAATGTCCGAAACAAACAAGGACAAAGTCCCCTTCATCTCGCCATCACGCAAGGCAATCTACAAGAAGCGCAACTGCTCTTGTCCAAAGGAGCTGATCTGTTTTTGGTTGACAATCAGTCGGTGACCCCACTCCAACTCGTATTTCAAGCCCCTTTAGACTTCCAAGAACGCTTTTTTAGTCCTACCGTTGTCAATTTGCAGGATTCCTCGCTCGACACACCCCTGTTTTACGCCATTGATGAGAATTTACCGCAAGAGGTCTCCTTGTTACTACAAAAAGGGGCCAGTTTAACAATGGCCAACTTACTTGGGAATACACCCCTCCATGAAGCGGTTCGACAAGGTAACCCCAACCTGGTAAGCCTCCTCTTAAAGGCAGGAGCTGACCCTTCAGCTGTCGATAAGGCCGGAAACACACCTCTCCAAGACTTAATTTGGGTTTCAGCGGATCAAGCAAAATTAGGAAATCTTTTACTTGCGGCAGGGGCGAACCTCGAAGCCAAGAATCTCGAAGGCCGAACCGTCTTAGACCAAGCCGTCCGTCGAGGGGAATCGTCACTGGTTCAGTACCTTTTGAGTAAAAAGGCCGATCCTAATGCCTCAGACCTCAGCGGACGAACTCCTGTCTTTGAAGCCGTGCTGAATGGTCAGTCAGACCTTCTGGCTGAACTACTAAGTCACGGGGGACGTGTTTGGCAAAGAGATATCAATGGGGCAACTCCCTTGCATTTTGCAGCCTCGCAAGGAAATGAAAGTGCTATACGGTTATTAATTCAGCAAGGTGCTGACCCCTTTGCAGAGAATCGGGATGGAGCTTCCCCGACTTCCTTGGCCCTTCGTTCGGGGCCAACCGCCTGGAAAGCCTTCTTTACGTCAGATAATGTCAACAATCAAAATAACTTAGGACGTACGGCCCTTCACTTGGCAGTCCTGACGGGAGCCCCTCCCGAAGCCCTCAAAATGCTGTTAGGCTTGGGTGCAGACCCAGGAATTCGAGATAAGAACGGTCAAACTCCCTTGGATCTGGCTAAAAAGCTGAACAAACAGGATTTGGTCGCCGTCTTAGAAGAAGCCAGTAGTACGGGCGCACCGGCCCCCGTTACGGGTCCAAGTTCGTCCAAGTAGTACCTGTCCAGGTTCTAAAAAAACAGGAATGTCGGTGAACCCCACGGGCATTCCTTGTATGACAGACTCCCTCACCTTGAAGCGTCACGAGAAATACCAAGCTATCTTGATCGCAATCCATGCGAATTTCCCGAATTTGCAAATAGTCACCGCTGGTAGCTCCCTTGACCCATAATTCCTCACGGCTCGTGCTCCAAAATGTGGCTAAGCCCGTCTCAAGGCTTTTTAACCAAGCTTCTTCATTGCTCCAGGCCAACATCAAGACCTCACGGGAGTCAAAATCTTGTACTACGACAGGCAAAAGTCCGCCGCGCTTTTGAAAATCCGGGGTATCCTCTGAACTCAACTGATTTTTATTCATTTTGCCTTTCCCTTAAGCGTGATTTCCATAATTCCAGTTCGGCTTCCAACCGCTGAATTTTCTTAATAATCTTTGCCGTTTCATCATCCTTTACCGTTTTATTTGCGGCCTCTGAACTGGTCGAGACGGACTTTCCGGCCAAAAGTTGGCTTTTGATTTGGTCCAATGAGGCTCCCGCTTGAAGTTCTTGCGCGATTTCCTTTCGCTTTTCAGGATTACGTTCTGAAGCCAGAAGTTTCATGGCGTCAAAGCCGTAATCCGTGGGAAGATCCCACTGGTAAGCCGTGACAGTAGTCTGAGCCGTGGCCCTGGGTAAACCTAAGATACGGTCACGGTAATCTTCAAACGGAAGACCTCTTTGTTGGCATAATTCAAAGGCCTTGGATAAGAGCTGACCAAACTCTTTCATAAGTTCACCGTGCGGTTTCAAGTAGTTTTCTTTGAGCTGACGAGTCAATTCCATAAAATCTTTATCGGTCGAAAAAACATCGTGATACCAACCTGCCGCTTTGGCCTGCTGAAGTAAGTCGTGAAAGATCGACCAGAAAAGTGTGGTATGAGAACGAGCGGTTCGGGGTTTCTGCGGAGAACAAAAATGCACGTGATGAGCAAACTCATGGACAGCAGTGTAAAGTAACTCTTGATCTGTTTTAAAGTTGCGATTATGTAAGAGGATTTCGGCCGAATCTGGTTTGTACAATCCATGCACTTTTCGGCTAGACTTACCGGTCATGATGACTTGAAAATCAGGCACCTGTGGCCGTAAAGATAGAAGCAATTTTTTGATTTGCTCTTGATTCATGCTTCACTCGTCTACAACATAATGATTTTTCTTTTGTACCGCAACAGCTGTATATTTTAGGCATGAAAACGACAGCTATACTCGGCGCGAGTCCTAAAAAAGATCGTTATGCCAACATGGCCCAGGCCAACCTCATCGAAAAGGGCTACAACGTGATTCCCATTAATCCTGGTTACGAAGAAATTGACGGTCTAAAGACGGTCAAAACCCTAGGGGATTTATTGAGTCCCATTGACACAGTCACTTTGTACGTTTCTGCTCGGCATCAGACAGGGTTACGAGAAGAACTTTTGAAACTTCGCCCCCGACGAGTCATTTTTAATCCAGGTACAGAGAATCCTGAATTGAAATCACTTTTAGAACATGACGGCGTAATTTGTCTCAATGCTTGTACTCTAGTCCTTTTAAGAACCGGACAGTACGATAAGACCTAAGATACGGCAAGGTTCATTTGAACTTTTTCTCTTGACGGAGTAAACTGGAGGTATGGCAAATATTTCGGTAATTTGGGATATCGAAAACGTTACCCCACCTTCCAATAATTCCCTTTTCCTAGATGCCCTTTGGGAATATGCAGAGAATCTTGGCCGAGTCGTTGCCGCAAAAGCCTATGCAGATTGGAGCAGTCCTGGTTTTCAAAAGTTAGCCCTTCAGCTTAAAAAATACCATTTTTATCTTG
>JAJXVP010000270.1 GCA_021782055.1 bacterium
CTGTTTGTTGGTGAAGATGGACCGACCCACCAGCCCATTGAGCATGCAGAAGCACTTCGCGCTATTCCGCGCTTGCTTGTTCTTCGGCCCGGAGACGCGCAAGAAACCTTCCTGGCATGGAAGCTGGCATTGAAGCAAACCCACCGCCCCTCCGCTCTCTTATTAACCAGACAAAACTTGAAGGTTTATGAAAAACCGGCCAACTGGAAAGAGGATTTCGAGAAGGGGGGGTATATCGTTAAAGACACCGACAAACCTGAAACAGTCATTCTCGCGACAGGCTCTGAGGTCAACCTCGCGCTTGAAGCGGTTAAGCTCACCAATCGCCGCGTTAGAGTTGTTTCTGTTTCGAGTCGTGAACTATTACATGAAAACCCGAACCATTTGGCCAAACTCGTCCCCCAAGGGACCAAGGTTGTTGCGGCCGAAGCCGGAATCACCACGGGTTGGAAAGGCTTAGCTGACAACGTTTTAGGGTTGGATCGCTTTGGCGAATCGGGGCCTGGGGCAGCGGTGGCAGCTCATTTAGGCCTAACCGCTGAAAATCTGGCAAAATTATGCTAATTACCTGTGCTGATAGCCAGTGCAGGATCCTGCTTCGCTAACAGATCAGCAACGACAACTTTTCCTTCATGCCCTCCATAACCGTCATTCACGGCAAGGGGGGCATGAGGGTCTTCTTTCCACATCCCATTAACATAGTATTTATAAAAGATCACGCTTCGAGGTGAAAATGGTAGGGTAACACTCCACAGCTCACCCTGGGACGATTTCGTCGATGACAACAGAACTACCTTGGAGGGATCCCAATGCTCAAAATTTCCACCCAAACCCACTTCAACTGCTGAAATATCCAAAACCCAGGTAACCCAAGCTTGTTGGCCTTTAAGTACAGCATAGACTCCCGGCTTGAGCTCCACCAAACCTTTTTGAGGTGAGTTTGACACGGGGGCTTTTTCAGCAAATGTTGGTCGAACAGTCGTAGCGCACGCCCCCGAAAGGAGCGACGCTACTACGATTACCACGATGAGTTTCATAAGTTCCCCTTAAGAAGAACCCGAATCCGGCGTAAACACTATTACCAAGTCCTCGGTTTCTACCCGGTGCTTGATTTTTACATAGAGAGTTTTTGTCCCAGAGTTATAGAACCAACCATCAGAGTAGTCTTGGAAATCAGGATCTGTTCGCCACCGTATACCGTGCATCAAAATGTGATCAAAGGTAGGCACACCTTGAATTAAGATGTATTCCGAGTGCCCCACGGGAAATTTAAAACTAAAGGTTGCTTGCGTAGGCGTAATTACAGCCGCTTTAACCTGTGCAGGAGAGCGTAAAAAGGCGGGAGCAGACCACGAAGGGGCGTTCAGCGGATATTCCTGAAGTGCATCGGGCGAAATCTCTTCGAAGAGCTCTTCAGGCCGCACCATGTTTGTAGAGGAACTGGATCCTAAAATTTCTGGGAAAAGGCCCCACTTATCCGTTTGTGCCAAGACGTGAGCAATGAGACTTTGCGCCAGAGGCAAATACGTCGTTTCTTTGCTCAGCGCTTCATATTTGGCCAACAAATTACCTAAGATCATGGTCGCTTTTAGGTTTTGGCCACCACCCGATGCCGGGCAAAACACCTGAGTATCGTCACGTTGTAACCCACTTAGCACAGCAGACGCAACTGCCGAAGAACGGGCAAGCCATTGTCCATTCGCGTCAGATTGCGCCAAATATAGAAGGTTGGCCCAATAGCCCAAACGCCCCTCCCAGCTGGTTGGCAAGGGGTCGTTCAATAACGCTTTTTTTACGCGATCCGCAAAGCCATCTGGTCCATAAAAAAGAGCATCACGAATAAGGTCAGGGTTGGTCCAATCAATCGAGGCTTGAGAAGCCTCTAGTTCTACCTTAACGCGCTTCGCCTGAGTGGTGTCCATTAAATTGCCAAAATAGGGCATAGCGCGAAAGCCCCAGGTTTTAGCATCAGCAGTAGCTTTGTCGATGGCTGAGTCGTAATCCCCTTTGAGGAAAGCTTCACGGAGATAAGCGGCCGCCAAAACCTCTGAAAATCGCGTATTGCCATTTCCCATATCCCAATCACCACCATGGTAACGCCCATTTGACCAACCGGCATAGGCTTTTGCCCAGAACGAACCCATGAGACTTTTTATGTCTTGCGTTTGCGCTGGAGCACCTACCCAACGCGATAGAGGATCAAGCCCAGACTTGAGGGTTTCTATCCGAACAGGGTGAATGGTTCTCCCTGCTCGTAAAAAGAAGGAATTATCCTCCGTAATAAGATCTCCACCGCCGTCGAGCGAAACAACAGTCACCTGTGGCCCCTGCCCCAAGGTGATCATGGGGAGAAACGGGTCTCGAACCGCTGACAAACCCTTTTCGAGTGAAAAAGGCAAGACAATCGCCGAAGCTGTTTTCAACGATTCAGGGAGGTAAGGCTGAATAACAATTTCTCGGTTGGTCCCTGAACTTTTGAGATATTCCAGGCGCATTCCATCTTGAAAGAGAACATTGACCCCTTCGGCATTACGGGTCCAGCGTACAGGACGAGTTTTTAAGGCTGTGCCATCATTGGCAATCACAACAGCCGGTCGCGCCGCAGAAAAAGTGAACTTCATTCCTTGTCCACGAATTTCGAAATCCAACAAATCATGGGCGCTTGCCCCCCGTGAAGACGGAGATCGCCCACTTACCGTCCAATCGCCCCAGGACTGTAAAAACGATTCACTTTTCGAAAACTGAAGAATCATCAGCCCGAGGATCACACCAACATACAATAAGGGCAATAGAAAGTATCCTACCGGGCGTTTTTTTCTCATAGTCGTTATTCTACCTACCCAAGTTTAAAATGGCAACCTTGCTTAACCGCGCCAAGTTCCGATAAGATACTCGCATGAAACTTTGGCTGACTTTTTTTCCGCTGGCCCTTGTTCTTTTAATGATTACCGCCTGTGCTACCTCGCCGGTGAACGTGCCTCCTACTACCACCGCCCCACACCAAGCCCCCCCCGTTGCACCTTCAACGTCTGAAAATCTCCTAGCTCCCGACTTAGCCCGGTATCACGGGCCTCAAGACGCCCCGACCGTGCTGGCTGCGGCAAAACAGACATTGAAAGACCATCATCGCACTTTGGATAGCTTGTCGAGGTCTGATTTGGTTCAATATGGAGGGCTTGAGCTAGCTGTACAGCATTTCAATAGCGCTGCCGGCGCCTTCCATATTCTTCTGGGACGTGATCCCTACGATGTCAACGCTCTCTATTCCCTTGCACTTATCAGCACGGCGCAGGGGAATATGCCGCAAAGTGAGGCTTTTCTTACCACCCTCCTTCACCACGACCCCAAAAATAGCCCAGCTTTAGCGCTCAAAGGACAAATTGCTTTGGCACAGGGGAAAACCTCACAAGCGGAAACTGACTTTCAAAGCTCCTTGAGTAGCCGAGAAAACGGAGAAGCTCTTTTAGGTTTGGCCCAAATTAGAATTTCCGCAAAAAAATGGAAAGAAGCCGAAAGTTTTTTAAATCGTGCTGTTAAGATCAACCCCCAAGATGACGAAGCTTTTGCTTCTCGCAGTCTCGTCGATCAAAAACTCAATAACTGGGAATCGGCTCAAGAAGACATAAATCAAGCCATAGCTTTGGCTCCTCAAGATCCCTGGCACTACCTCGATCGAGCCCGCATGGAGTGGCTTCACCTGTACAAGCCTGATGATGCACTAGCCGATACCGACGAAGTCCTCAAACAAGATCCTCAAAACTTTTATGGACACTGGTACCGAGCCCAAATTCTTGACAGCAAAAATGAAACGGCCGCTGCGTGGACCGCCTATCGCTGGATTCTCAAAAACAAGCCCAAATTTCTTTACGCCTATCCTCCCTCTACCATGCTCGCTTTTGAATTCAAGGATTGGGCAACAGCGGCAGACTTAGCCCAAAAATCGGCACTTCAATATCCTGGTGAATATGCGTTTCCTATCATTGCCGCCTTGTCCTACCGGTTTGAAGGGCAACCTTCCAAAGCCGTGTCCATTATTAACAACGCGGCAATACGGTATCCCATGGGTACCTCGA
>JAJXVP010000271.1 GCA_021782055.1 bacterium
CGGTCAGGCTCCAGTTGTTGGCATCACCGGGAAAGGTGACGCTTTGCGACGAGCCATTATCGATGAACACAATGGTCAAAGTTCCACTACTGCTGGTCGAAACCGTATAGGCGGCGCTGGCCACCGAGCTATTGTTATAGCCGGACTCAACGGCGATCGCTTCAACAGTTTCAGATGCGCTTACCGTCACGGTTGCTGACGACGAACCTGCCGTTCCGCTAGAACTTGACGTGGTAGGAGTTGAACCGTTGGTGGTGTAGTAAATAGTAGCACCCGGCGTTGATGAACTAAGGGTCACCGAGGTTCCGCTGGCTACGGTGCCGGCGGCCACACTAAAGGTGGGAGCACTGGCTGTCGGAGTTACTGCTGAGGTAGAAACACTATAAGCCAGCGTACTGTCGTTGAACTGGAAGGTATAGGTTCCTGCGGCGCCCGTGGTATAGCTGATGTTGCCACCCGCTACTGCGGCGGTTCCTGCCGTTGAAGAGGTTCCCCAGTTGCTGTTCGAGGCCCAAGTACCGGTCGCGTCATACTTGTATTGGTAAGCGGTCGACGCTGACAAGCTGACCTGAGCTTGCCACAGATGGTTGGCCACCAAGGTCATCGGTGTGGTTCCCCAAGAGTTCATGGTTCCCCGCAAGTACATGGTACTGTAGTTCGAAGTGTAGCCTGAAGGAGTCGGCGTTGGAGTAGGAGTCGGCGTGGGAGTCGGGCTTGGGGAAGCTTCCAGAACTACCGCCGTGGTTCCCGGCATAGTCCCCGTTAACGTACCGTTCGACACGGTAAAGACCGCACCCGAGGGCCCCTGATCGGTATAGGTACCGTTGGGCAAGGCTGTGGCCGAAGTAATGTAAGCCGAACCGCCCGCGTTGATCAGAGTGGCTCCCAGGGTTCCGCGTTCCACAATCAAAACTGCGTTGTCATTCGAAGGATTGCGCAGGTATTCGCCCTGTCCTGCCGCCGCATTCTTGAAGTTGATCACCGCTTTTAAGACGGGGTCACTCCACAGGTTTTCGTTGGGGCGAGCAAAAACGATATCGACGGCACCGGCCCGGCTAGCCATGATTGCGTTGGCCAAGAGACGTTTGTTGTACGAGAACGACGACGTATTAACGCCAACAGAACCTTCATAGTTATCCCAGTCTTCGATATAAGTCACAATCTTCGAGGGGTTATCATTGTAGGTGTTGCCCGAGACAGCATGGGTAAAGTTCATCAAATTCCCGGTCGACAAGTTTTGCGAATCAATCGCTGACGAAACCTGGCTTAGGTAGTTGACGTTGGTTGTTCGAACAAACTGTTGATAGCCTTGGGCATTGTCATTCACATCTTGAAGAACCTCGCCGTACATAAACAGGTTTGAAGAGTTGCTGATACCATTCATCATGGTTTCCCACCAGTTACCGGCGTAGGACTGACCAGCATCGATCCCCACATTGGTTTCAATGCTCTTAGCGGCATCAAAACGGAAGCCACCGGCACCATCGGCGACACACTCATTCAAAAAGGCTAATTGCATCTGCTGAACGGTACTGCTTTGCGTATCCCAGTCAGGGCCATTACCTAGGTTTTGTTGGGTCTCGTCGTAGCGGTTTTGCCAGTTCTGTACCGTTCCCAAATTGTGAAAGTACGAATAGTTAGCAATACTGGGGTCAACGGCCGGGTCAAACTGCCCCGAGGTACCATCATCAGCTACCTGGTTCAAGACGGCGTCGACGATGATTTTGATACCGTATTGCTTAGCCGCGGCGCACAGATTCTTGAAGTCCGTTTCAGAACCCAATTGGGCGTTCCCCACTTTAAGGTTTACGGGTTGATAAAACAGGTACCAAGCAAAACCGTTCGCTAAAGAAGTATTGTTCTTGGTTCCCTGAACTGGCGAAACTTGAATAGCGGAATACCCCGCCGCTGCCACTTGGGGCAGAACATTCTGAATCGCCGAAAACGACCACTGCCACATGTCCAAAACAACACCGTCACCTGCGAACGTTGTCATGTTCGACATGACTGAACGGTTGGCAGTGCTTGAACTACTGTTTGACACTAACGCAGTAGGAGTACTGCAACCGACGGCCAAGGCAAGGAGGGCAACCAGCCCCAGAATCATTTTCATAAGCCTTTCCTTTTCTTTGATAGTTTCATCCGTCAACAACGGATGGCTTGTGGAAAATGTCGTGTGTGCTTGAATCGTAATGCTTTTTACTTACGATGCACACGTTAATTTTCCTACTAAATTTTTTATACACCCACCTTCGCAACCTGGCAAGTTTTTTTTCATGCAAAAAAAAACCGGAGGTCCAACCTCCGGTTTGTTCGTTTCTCGACGTATCAGATTCTACTGTCCGCGCCGATAATTCTTTATATTATTACGAATAAAGTTTGCAAGTTCAGAAATTTTGATACGTTCTTGTTTCATACTGTCGCGGTAGCGGATGGTAACTGTTTGGTCATCTTTGGTCTGATAGTCGACAGTAACACAGTACGGGGTACCAATTTCATCCTGACGTCGGTAGTTTTTACCTATGTTTCCCGTCGGTTCAAGCATGGTGGTAAAGTCGTCACGAAGGCTCTTTTCGAGCTCTTGTGCCAGCTCAAGCAGTCCATCCTTTTTCACAACCGGCATGACCGCAACTTTTACGGGAGCCAGGTTGGGATGAAAATGCATGACCGTGCGAACATCGCCTTCACCCAGGGTTTCTTCTTCGTAGGCATCGGTCAAAACCATTAGCACCGACCGCGTTAGCCCTGCACTGGTTTCGATAACGTAGGGGATAAAGCGTTCTTGGGTCTCTTGGTCCAGGTACTCTTGCTTATCGCCCGAGAACTCTTGGTGACGCCGCAAGTCGTAGTCAGAACGGCTATGAATTCCTTCAAGTTCCTGCCAGCCCATGGGAAATAAAAACTCGATGTCAAACGCATTGATGGCGTAGTGTGCCAGCTCGTCCTTGCCATGCTGGTGAAAGCGCAAATGCTCGGGAGCAATGCCGAGTTTATTCGAGTAGTAGTCGATTCGGCTTTGCTTCCAGTAGTCAAACCACTTAGGCTCTTCTTTAGGGTTAATGAAGAACTGCATTTCCATTTGCTCAAATTCCGCAGTACGGAAAATAAAAGCTTTGGTGACAATTTCGTTGCGAAAGGCCTTTCCCACCTGGGCAATGCCAAAGGGAACCTTAACTCGGCTTGACGCCACCACGTTCTTAAAGTTAACAAAGATGCCCTGTGCCGTTTCTGGCCGCAGGTAGATGAGGCTGGAGGTTTCTTCGACCGGCCCAATGTGCGTGGTAAACATCAAGTTGAACTTACGGGGTTCCCCCAACGTATCGCGGCTTCCGCACGTCGGACAAGGACCCTTTAGGTCAATATGATCTGCCCGAAAGCGGCCTTTGCACTTTTTACATTCCACCAACGGGTCTGTGAAGTTTTCCACATGGCCCGAGGCCGACCAGACCTTAGGGTGCATGAGAATGGCGGCATCAAGACCAACGATGTTATCGTGCATCTGGGTCATTTCTTTCCACCAGACCTGCTGAATGTTTTTCTTGAGTTCTACCCCCAGGGGACCATAATCCCAGGCTCCGGATTGACCGCCATAAATCTCGCTAGACTGAAACACAAAGCCACGACGGCGGGAAAGCGAAACCAGCTTTTCAAGGGTGACATTCGCTTTCACCGAGTCAGATTTTTCACTCATCAAGGTACTCCCAGGGACACTTCTGGCCCTCAAACACTTTACCGTTCTGACGAAGTTTTGGCAAGAAAGCCGACTAAGTGGTCAGCAAACGCCAAGCCGCTTCGAGCCGCGCTTTGACACGCGCCTCACCCACCGCCTTCATCGAACCAAACATGGGGGGGCTGACTTTGCTCCCCGAAACCGCGACCCGAAGGGGGTGCATAAAGTCGCCCAGCTTGAGGCCCAGTTCTTCGGCCTTGGCACGGAATAACTCTTCGGTAGCCTCGCTGGGTCTTTCATCCAAACCCGAAACTAAGGCTATTGCCGCCGCTAAAATTTGGGCGGCCGTTTCTGCCGTTCCTTTTTTGGGAATCAAATCGG
>JAJXVP010000272.1 GCA_021782055.1 bacterium
ACATACCTCCATGACGAACATTGGGGCAAGAGATGTTGATTTCATAGCCCCAGATCCCTTCGACCCCTTCCAGACGATCAACGACCTTTTCATAGTCTTCTTCGAGAGCACCCGCGACGTTGACGACGACCGCACTGGGGATTCGCCTGAGAAACTCCATTTTATCGCGAATAAAGGCTTCGAGACCGACATTGGCTAAGCCAATGGAATTGAGCATCCCTCCCGGCGTTTCGACAAGCCGAGGCGGTGGGTTGCCCAGACGGGGTTCGGGGGTGATGGCTTTGGTAAATACGGCGCCAATTTTTGAAAAGTCCGAGAGGCCCTCGTATTCTTTGGCATACCCGAAGGTTCCCGAGGCGACTCCTACAAAGCCGGGCCAGCTTTGACCCCTTAAACTGAACGAGAAAGCCGATTTTATGTCCATTTTAACACCTTGGAGTCAAAGACGGGGCCTTCGGTGCAGACTCGCACCATTTGCCGAGCGTCCACAGTTTCGCCGGCACAACCCATGCAAGCCCCTACACCGCAGGCCATGATTTCTTCGACAGAAACCTGGCAAGGGAGGTTCTCCTGTTGGCTCCATTCGTGCACAGCTTTGAGCATGGGGTAGGGCCCGCAAGCCCAGACAAAAGCGTTGTCTTTTTCTGAAGCCTGAAGAGTTTCGAGAAAAGCTTTGACATTACCGTGAAACCCTAAGCTCCCGTCGTCCGTACAGACCTGCAAAGCCACTTCTGGCCGCAGGGTCAGGGCCGGAAATAGCCCTTGATGCCGAAAGCCTAAGATTAAGCGAGGATGCAGTCCTTTGGCCGCCAGCCAGTTGGCCGCAAAGACCACGGGGCCTGTACCTATACCACCGCCGACCAAAAGCGGTTGATCTGCGTCTCGGGGGGGCTGAAAGGCAAACCCGCGAGGTCCTATGACGTCCAGCGTATCGCCGGCTCGTAAAGCGGACATCAATTGTGTGGCCGGGCCGCGGCGGTGATAAATCACGCTGACCAAACGTTCAGATTTGTCGTAGGAGGCAAAAGCAAAAGGACGGCGAAGAAAGGGATGGAAACCTTTTTCGACATTAAAGGTGACCAGTTGACCGGGCAAAGGAGCCCGGGCAGGGGCAGGCCATTCGAGAAAAATCTCGAAATAATCTTGGGCAACTTCCCGGTTTTCCATCACACGGGCATCAAATTGTGTCATTCTGCGGCGAGTATAGGGAACTTGCTTTTTTTTGTAAACCATGACAACTTTCCGCACAGAAAAGTATGCAATTCGACGCTGTTATCTTCGATGTGGATGGTACTCTGTACCCGAACTGGAAAATGTACTTAGCCTCACTGGGGACGCTTTTTACCAACACCCGACTGCTGTTGGCCCTGGAAAAAGCGAGGGCCGAGTTGCGTCAAAACCCCGATGCCAGCGATGAATTTCACCGGGTTCAAGCTCGTCGTCTGGCTGAGATCCTCAAGGTTTCGCCCGAAAGAGCCTATGCCCTGGTCGAAGCCAGGATTTACACCCGCTGGTTTCGGGTTTTTCGATCTTTAAAACCCTATCCGAATTTGGTTGAAACCCTCGAGGCTTTCCGTGTGGCCAAACTCAAGTTAGGGGTGCTGTCGGATTTTCCCATTCGGAATCGACTCAAGGATATGGGTCTGGACGGTTGGTGGTCAGCGACGATGTCCTCGGAAGAATCCGGATATTTGAAGCCCCATACCGCCTCGTTTCTTCAGATGGCAGAAAAATTAGGCGTAAAGCCGGAACGGACCGTTTACGTGGGCAACTCTTACCGCTACGATGTGAAAGGGGCCAAGTCAGCGGGGATGGCGGCAGCTCATTTGGGGAAATACAACCCTGAACACCTCGAAGCGGATTTGACCTTTGAAGATTATCGGGAACTGCGACGTTTTGTACTTGGTCCTGGCTAAAGTGGGACCGGGCTGATTTTTTTGCGCTTTTCCCTTAATATGAGTCAACTGGGAGTGTAGGCATGAATTTCGACCTGGGCTTTTTCGTCCTGCTAGGGCTGGTCATCGCTATTTTAGTTGTGTATCGCCAACTGGACAAAAACAACCGCTCGTTAGAAAAAATCCGCAAGTACGCCGAAAGCGTCAAAGCAGAACTCAACACCTTTGTGGAAGAACGAACGGCCTCACTGAAAGATTTTGAAACCGAATTAAAGGTTCATGATAAAACAGCCGCCGAAATTCTTCGCCGTATTCAAGCCGTCGAAGGGAGTTTGTTGGAACGAGTTCCTGAAATGGAATCCATGCAAACTCGTCTTGACCGTTATGCCGCTTCGCTGAAGGACTTGGACAGCTTGTCTTCCCGCGTTGATGAAAACCTCAGTCGCCTTCAAACGGAATCCGAATTTGTCGATAAGGTCGGACGTCGTATCAAGTTAGCTGGTGAACAAATGAATGCTCTTGAAACCAGTATGGTCCAGCTTCATGAAGAATTTGCCGCACAAAACCGACTAGAAGTGGAAGCCCTAAGATCCGATACCATGGCTGTTTTTGAAGCCCAAACTAAGACTTATGTGGCAAAGTTAGAAGAGGCTAAGGAGCAGGTCGACGGCTTTCGAGCGTACGTAGGGGCCTTGGACGCTCAAAAGGTGGAATTTTTGGAACAAGCCCAACGGGCGCTGGATGAACAATTTTTGAAACAAATGCACTCGGCGGCCCAACAGACCGAATCCCTCAGTTTAGATGTTTTGAAAAAAATGGATGAGCGAATTGCTGGCCTTGCCTCTCAGTCGGAAGACCGGTTAAGGGCGGATCTGGCTAACTTAAACAACCGCTTACACGGCGAAGTCGCCGATATGCAAAATCTTTTAGAAGCGGTCAAGTCCGATGCTTCGACACTAAGAACAGAAACAGAAGATGAAACTGCACGCTTAAGGGCAACCTTGCAGGAAACTTCGGCAGAAGTAGGAGCTCAAATGCTGGCTCTTACCGCCCAACTGAAAAGTGATACCGAACTTAAAATTGCCCAAACTCGCCGTGAAGCCACCGAGAATGCGGATGAGCTACGTACCGAGCTGATGAGAACGTTGGACTTAGACCGACAATCTGCCCAAGCTTTGATGACAGAAGTTCAAAAAACCTTGTCGACAGTGAAAAAAGAAGGCCAAGAACGCGAAGCGTCCTTACTGAGTGGCTTTGAAGCCCGACTCAAGGAGTATGAAGGAGCTTTTGGCTATCGTTTGCAAAAGCTTGAGGAAGTGGGGCGTGATGTTTCGCTCTTAGATCAAAACCTTCGTGAAGCCATGGAACGGGTCTCGGGCCGAGTTCAAGAGGATTTTCGTGTTTTTGATAAGGGCATGCAAGAACGTCGCGAAACCGAGCAAAAAGCTCTGGAAGAACGGTTTGTTCAGCTGAGAACCGCCATGGCTGGGCTCGAGAAAGATTTAGACGACTTGAAAGAACGGGCCTACGACAATGTCAGCGAGAAACTTCAGGGCTTTGAAGAAGAATTCTTTCAAGATTTGCAAAAGCGCAACTTGCAAATGCAGCAATCCTTTAATGACTGGCAAGCCAACGTTGAGGGTCGCTTACGAGAAATGGGGGCCAAGACTGAACTGGAACGGCAAGAGGCGGAAAAAACCTTTGGTGAGGTACTGAGAACGAGGCTGGCCGAACTGCAATTATCTGCTCAGGCCCAATTTGATCGTACGGAAAGCCAGATCGAAGAAGGCCGAAAACGCCTTGAGTCTCAGGTTCAGGCCCAGGGGGAATTGGTCGAACAGACCAAGCTAAAACTGCGTGAAGAAGTCGCTGAACTGGAACGCGTTTCTCGCAGTCGATTTGAACAAGAGTTTGCCCGTCATGAAATTGATGTGCGCGAGTCCTTAACTCGTCTGGATCGCGAAATGGAGAACCGGACCAAAGCTTTGACCGATACGTTGGATTTGTCGAAAAATGAATGGCAAGCCACTTTGGACGCGACTCAGTCTGAACTTTCCATTTGGCATAGCAAGCTCGAACAAAAAGTTAAAGAGCTTGAAAACGACTTGGGGGATCAATACCGTTCCCTGCGCCAG
>JAJXVP010000273.1 GCA_021782055.1 bacterium
TAGTGGCCCAAGCCGTCAGCCGGTTAGTCATTGTTTTGGGCACAGTTGTCGTGGTCTACGCCGGTACCGATATTTTTCTTCACTTCACTATGAATGGCAGTTACCTGGATCTCTTGCTTGTGACGGTTTTGGGGATTGTCTGTTTGATCTCGCTAGGACTGGTATTTGCCGCCCGCTTTCGTAGCGAAGAACTGGCAAATGGCCTGATGAACCTGTTAACTTTCCCCATGATTGTCTTTTCAGGCGTATTCTTCTCGTTGGAGGGGGCCCCTGCTCCCCTGCGAGCCGCAGCAGAGATCTTTCCGTTGACACACTTAATCCATGCCGAGCGGCAGATCATGCTCAACGGGGCCGGACTATTTCAAATCGCGCCGGATCTTGGGGCTTTAGCCCTTATGACGGTGATCTTCTTAGCTGTAGCCGCCTGGCTTTTTAAATGGGAGTAGCCTAGACTTCTTTTTATGGCCGTGGACATGGTATTAGCCGCTTCGCTTAGCCTAGCGGCTTTTTTTTCTTTATTCATTTTAGAGGCCTTCTCTAAAAAAGAATTCCACCTCATTCTCTTTGCCCTAGGTTTCGGTTCAGGGACCTTGGGCTTTGTCCTTTTAAGTTATCAAGCAGATTTACCGGCTTGGCTGGGCTTGGGTGTCGCCAACCTTTTGGTTCTTTTCTTTCAACTGACCATCTCGTGGGGGTTGCGTTCGTGGGCCGGTTTAGGACGTACGTGGATCGTTCGCTACACTTTGATTTTTAGTATAGCGGCGGTGGTTCTCATCGCAGGCATCGTGGCTCAAAACATTGCCGTGCGGGTGTTTTCCATGTCAGTTCCCGTTATTGCTATCATGCTGGGCATCATACGAGATTTACGACTTCGTAAACGACTGATCTCGCCCAGTGTGATCATCGCTTTAAATATTCTATCTTTCACAACTATTCTATTTCACCTGTCCAGAATCGGGCAACTGTCAGGTCTTTTAGGCAATATTTCTACTTTTCATCCTTTTAGCGAGCTTTCTGCGATGGCAATTCTGATTTTAACACTCCTTTGGGGAGGAGTTCTTTTGATTGCCGACGCCGATGCCCTCTACCTGGAACTCTACCGTTCCAATCAACTGATGACCAAGCATGCCACTACAGACGCCCTGACGGGGTTAGGAAATCGCCGGGCGTTGGAAGACCGAGCCCAGTACGAGATCAATCGGGCTGGACGCTTCGGTTCCCCCCTCAGCGGCATTCTCATAGATATCGATCATTTTAAGGAACTTAATGATGAGTTAGGGCACCTCAAGGGGGATGAAGTGCTTAAAGAGGTTACCGAAGCCATTTCTGCCTGTTTGCGTTCGACGGACCAGCTCTACCGGTGGGGCGGTGAAGAATTCTTTGTCATTGCACCCGAGACTCCCCAAACTGGAGCCCGCAATCTTGCTGAAAAGATCCGCCGACGTGTAGAAAATCTTGTCAGCTGTACTAAGCGGCCCGTGACTGTCAGTCTAGGTGTTGCCTTGTGGGAACGGCTCCAAGACCTGCCCCTGTGGTTAGAAAGAGCCGACAAAGCCTTGTACATAGCCAAAAATCGCGGTCGTAATCGGGTCGCCGTGGATACCCCACCCCGCTCTTCGTGGATAGCCAATAAAATGAATTGGCACGCGGAATGGAACTCCGGCAACCCTATCATTGACGAAGAGCATCAGCACCTCATCATAACAGCTGACCAGATCCGAACTCTAGCCTTGCAAGAAGAAACCCAAGAACAGATCATTCAAATTTTCGAAGAGATCCTTGCCGATGCCAAGAGGCATTTTCAAGATGAAGAAGTGATCATGCACGACAAAGCTTATCCCGAATTGCCACAACATGCCGAAATCCACCGCCGTCTTTTGTTAAAGGCGGAAGAGGTGCGACAAAACTTGAAGTCTGGCCATGCTGGTCCCCTCGATGCCTACACATTTTTGATGTCAGAACTTCTTGTTGGCCATTTTATCACTGTGGATACACGGTTCTTCCCTTACCTCAAGTCTTAAATTCAATCTCAATTCTATTCCATCATGGCAACTGGTTCGGGCTTGCCTCCCGGAGCGTGAGCAACCCGCTTTTTGATCTTCAATAAAGCGACAGGAATGGCCAACAGGGCAATGAGCACGGTCACCAGCCAGAAAGCATCGTTGATCGAGTCAATAAAAGACTGCCCCCCGGCATGAGAGATGATAGAAGTTTGTGCCAGCGTCATTGACTGTGCCATCGTGGTTCCTGAGTTCTGCTGAATGGCCGAGGCCAAAGGTCCTACCGCTGAACGAAAAGCCGGCGACCAGGCATTCATGTTTTCACCAATAATAGCTTGGTGAAAAATTTGCCGGGTGTTGGTGATCGTTCCCACGACAGCTACACCAAATGCTGCGCCGATCTGCCGGGATAAGGCGATCATACTAGAGCCCTGGGCAATCTTATCATGTGCTAAGGTGCTGACAGAGACCGCCTGAATGGTAATGAACAACATCCCGAAGCCCAGACCGCGAAGGACAATAGGCAACATGATGACCCATTCCGGCGGGTTAAACGAAAGCAATGTATTGAAAAGAAAACTGATGGCTACTGAGGTGATGCCCAACAAAGCTGGAATCTTGGGGTTAATCTTTGTGGACATCATACCTGTAATCGGAGAAATAATGCCCTGAATCAGTCCTAACGGCAAAAAGATCATACCTGCCTGTAGGGCGGTATACCCCAAACTTCCCTGCAAATACACGGGAAATAAGAACGACGACCCCATTAAAACCATGCCGATCAAAAAGATCAGCAAGTTAGATAGTCCAAAATTCCGTTCGGCCAGCAAACGCAAGTTCAACATCGGGTGTTCAACCCGGTATTCCACCAAAAGAAAGAGAACCAAACTGATCGCAGAAATCCCAAAGCAGGTGATGATAAACGGTGAAGTCCAACCTCCCGTATTCCAGGCGGCATTCCCATCAGCTAAGCCTAACAGAAAGCTGATCAAGAAAATGGCACTAGTCAAAAAGCCCCAAAAGTCGAAATCGCCCACTTTGGGGTTGCGGTACTCTCTCTGAATCAATACGGTCGCGAGCATAGCCAAAATCCCAAAGGGCACGTTGATCAAAAAGATACTTTGCCAACCAAAATTATCCGTGAGGAGCCCTCCCAAGCTGGGACCAATCGAAAGCGAAGCCGCTGCAGCAATACCATAGAAGCCCAAAGCTGTGCCTCGCTCTTTGGGCGGGAACTCTCGCAGTACAATGGCCATTCCCACCGGTTGCAACATGCCGCCACCCGCAGATTGAATGACTCGAAACACGATGAGTATGCCTTCATTCCATGCCAAAGAGCACAAAAACGAGCCCGTGGTAAACAGGGCCAAAGCCAAAAAGAAGATTCTCTTGTACCCAATTTTATCGGCCAACCATCCAGAAAGAGGGAGGACCACGGCAAAGGTCAAGTTAAATGCCGTGAGCACCCACTCAATGATATCCAAGCTCGTTCCAAAGGAAGCCTGCATCTTGGGGAGTGCCGTATTGACAACTGTGGACTCAATAACGGCCATAAAGGTCGAGATGAGCACGTTGCCCAGCACCCACCAGCGATACGAGGGGTGTTCGTGATGAAAGGCGGGAACTTTACCAATGGCTTTATGTCGAAGAGAATGGGCCATACGGGTGTCCTTTAGGGTTTAACTTCCACGACAGCAGACATCCCAGGGTAAAGCGGGTCTGTCTTGGTGTTATGAAGGTCAGTGGTTTCATCAATCGAAATTTTAACGGGGATACGCTGGGTTACCTTGGTGAAGTTCCCTGCCGCATTATTGACGGGAATCAACGAGAATTGGTTACCGGTGCTGTCGCCGATTTCATACACCTTTCCGTGCCAGGTGATCCCTGGGTAAGCGTCAATATGAATATCCACAGGATCACCGATTTTAATCTTGGCAATTTTCGTTTCTTCCAAGTTAGCCGTCACCCAGGCATAACGGCTGTTGTACACCGTCAACACCGGCTGACCGGGTTGGAGTAGGTCCCCAG
>JAJXVP010000274.1 GCA_021782055.1 bacterium
TTGAAGCGAGTTACAGGCTCGAAACATTACGTCGTGTCACCAACCAAATCTGGCAGAATCTTGATGTTCTTCTGTTGCCGACAGCCCCAACCCTCCCCACCCTAAGTCAGGTAGAAGCCGACCCGATAGGACTCAACACTCAACTGGGTTTCTACACCAATTTTCTCAACTTGCTAGACCTGTCGGCTTTGGCATTGCCGGGAGCCACTTGTTCCGATGGACGCCCCTTTGGGTTCACCTTAGTAGGGCCTGCCGGAGCTGATGAAGCCTTATTTCAGTGGGGAAGTTTTTGGGAACAACGTCAGTCTCAATCCCCCGTGCCGACAGCCTACGGAAAAACTATTCTAGCGGTTGCGGGTGCCCACATGCGGGGGCTCCCCCTCAACAGCCAACTGCTTGAACGGGATGCACGTTTTATCGCTGAGGCTTTTACCTCTTCATCGTACCGACTTTATACCTTTACCGAAGGACGCATCGCCAAGCCTGGTCTGGTTCGTGTGACCACAGGCGGGAGCTGTCTTCCTTTGGAACTCTGGGACTTGCCGGAATCGGCCTGGGGGAGTTTTCTCGCCCTCATCCCGCATCCACTTTGTTTAGGCAAGGTCGAGCTGAGTTCCGGCCAGTGGGTTACGGGGTTCTTGATGGAAAGTTCCCATATCGAAAAATGCCGCGATATCACCGCTTCGGGAGGGTGGCGCCGTTACCTCAACGAAAAACGATGAATACTAACAAATCGCTAAGTCGAGGGTACCGAGGTGGTAAAAGCTAGGTTGTTAACGAGGGCCCCAAAACGACGGGAGTTGCTGCCAAGCCTTAACTAAAACTTCTTGGGTCAGGTCTTCGGCATCATGGAGTGAACCGGTCATACGATAGCAGTTCAGGCGTACCCGGTCGCGGTGCGCCTCAAGCTCCCCGTTCTGGTCTTTTTGAACTGATGGCATCCTGTCCCCCTGATAAAGTTGCTGTTATTGAAAACTCACCGATGAATAAGCCATCCTGTCAGCGTCTAACTATGGCAAACCAAAGGAGGTTGGCATGAAAACAAATCAATTACTCGATCAATACTATCGCGGCCTAAAGGGAGCCGTCGACTGGGAGGCCCTGCTGACTGATGATTTTTCCTTTGTCGGAGGAGATACGACCAAGCCGGAACCTCTGGTGGGCCGGGACGCCGCCGATCCTTCGGGTCCAACAACCTCAAAGTACATGGCAAGATCTTCTCGATGGTCGACAGTCTTGGCCGGTTCGTCGTGAAGCTGCCTCAGGCCCGGGTCATCGAACTCCTCGCCAACGGAAGAGCCCGTTTCGAGATGGGCAAGGCTAGAGGAATGAAGGAATGGGCCGTTCTGGTTCCCGGCACCGAAGCCACATGGTCTGACTTCGCCCGAGAGGCTTTAGAGTTTGTCCGTTGTTTAACAGGCTAGGTGCGGCGTAGCAATGCTCATCATTCTTGACTTGCCTCGTTCCTTACGATGACGCTACCCTTGTAAGCGGAGCCTTTGAGAGTGAGGAGGGGCGCATCAGCCAAAGCTCCTTCCGTCAGGTCGTCCCAATGTCCTTTATAGGCGCTCCCTTTCATCTCAATGCGGTAACCTCGAGGAACAATGATTTCGACTGTGCCCTTATAGGCACTGATCTTGAACTTTAGGACTTCTGATTCTCGGTCGGCCCGCCGTAGGTCGAGGATCATGGAACCCTTGTAGACCTTAACCCGGAGGACTGAAGGGACTGTCCACTCACCGGTCTTTTGAACAGCAACTCCGTGAGCATTCAGATTCCCGCGTGTGTGCCTGCCAGGAACCGAGCGTCGAACCAGAACCGGCGCAGAAAGGTCAGCCAGGAGTTCTGTCAGATCGGACTGAGTTTTGGCATCTAAGGCCTGCCTGATACGGCTGTCGAGCTCTGTTTCTTCCAGCTGACCTCGGGTATATGCCGCCTGAAGGTTCTCGACAGCTGCTTCTCGTTCAAGAGTCGTCACTCGCCTTTCTTCCATAGCCTCTAGTCTATGACTCAGGGTGGTCGCGGTCAACCACCGATGGCACCGTGAGTATTCACCACTTGCCGTTAAAGACCAGCACGGACTTCGACACATCCTAAATGAGACAGCGGGCTGTCGGCGGCGATGCGCTGCGCTGCGCTTCATCCAAGCTCGGAACCTCAATGACAATCAAGCCGACAATCGCCTCCTTTGTCTCAACAAAAGGACCGTCGGTGCATAAAACCTTACCTTTCCTTGTTCTCACGGTCGATGCCTTATCGACAGACTGAAGCCTTTGGCCAAAGACCAGACAGTCGCTTTCCTTGAGCCCCTCATCATAGGTGTCACAGTCGATCTGAACTTTCTCGGCTTGCTCCTTTGTCATTAGGTCCCAAATCTTGTCTTCGACATAAAACAGTAACAGAACCCTCATGAACTTCCTCCCTCTTCATATTCAAGCGAAGCCGATCGTCGCTGTATCGACAAACTAAGATCTCTTTGATAACTCGTCGATGGGGATAACAAGAATTCGACAAAGATTTCAAAGATTAAGGCCATTTAATCGTAATTTAGCAGGGTATTCCTCTAATTTTCGGCAAAGACACTGCTTGAAAACTTGTAGCGATTAGAACGCCACCCCCAGGCTACCGCAAAGCCACGCCATAAACGGCGCCGTAGCCCGAAAATGTTCTTCCAGCACGGGAACAAGTTGGTGGCTCAGGTATATGGTCGGGTCAAGATCGGCCGACAGTAAAAAATCCTTGCGCCGTATTTCGGCCGCGAGCTCGTGCTCGGGGTCAAACCCACGAGGCGACTTTTTCAACGCTTCGCCCACCAGGAGCATACCGCTAGCTTGTGAAGCTTTAACCGCCTTGGTATAGGTTGCAGGCCGCTCGGTGATCTGTTCACGGATACGTTTCAGGGCTTCGGGGTCGGGGTGCCAGGCTCCCGCTCCCATAAAAGCACTTTCGAGGTCAAGGTGGACGTACCAGCCCGGAGCGTGGACATCGCCCGCGCTTTCATGGCGAAACTGAATGCCAATATTCGTTTTATAAGGTGTCTTGTCGCGAGAAAACCTGGTATCACGGTAGATTCGCATTAACGATCCGCCGACCTTCTTGGGAACGCCCCGGTAATGGGGACTAAGCGACCTCAGAAGGGGGTCCACTTCGTTAATCAACGCCAGCGCGGGGGCCACAACAAAATCCTCGTAGTCTTTTCGATGGGACTCGAACCAAGCGCGTTCGTTGTTAAAGGCTAACCCCGCCAAAAATGTGAAGGTTTCCGGTCGGAACCCTGTGAAGCCAGCCATGGAACACCTCCGTTGAAAAGTGTAGGGGGGTGAGAACAGAAGTTCAACCTCCGGAGCTCCCCCGTAAGATTTTTCTGCCCTGAGGCCTCTAAATCTTGAAAGCGAGGGGTATTATGCTTAAACCATTACAAGATTTTCCAGACTTTTCGGCCACCCACCTAAGCAAGGGGCCGTTTAAGCTTTCGAGTTTGCCAGCCCAGTGGCGGGTCATCATTGTTTACCGAGGCTATCACTGCCCGGTCTGCCGGCGCTATCTTCAACAAATCGACGCCAAAGTCGCTGACTTTCATACACTAGGCTTTGACCTCGTGGTACTGAGCACGGACTCTCACGAGCGGGCTTTAAAATCTACCCAAGACTGGGGTCTGAAAAATATCGACTTAGCTTACGGTTTAGCCATCGCGGAGGCCCGTAGTTTAGGACTCTTCATTTCACGTGCCATCCACGAAAATGAACCCGAGTGGTTTGGCGAGCCTGCCCTTTTCATCATTCAACCCGATGGAAAACTTTTTGCCGCGTCCATTCAAACCATGCCCTTCACACGGCCGGCCGTGGATGAGCTTTTGGGGGCACTTGCCTATATTCTTAAAAATAATTATCCCGCCCGTGGCGACGCTTAAGGCTAGAGGACCATCGACGTATGTTAAGACTTCTGGGAAGCCTTGCTTATCGAGCAACAGCTCCGTTGCACTTTCTCAATAACAACCCGGTATGGTACCGAGGCCGCCAAATCAC
>JAJXVP010000035.1 GCA_021782055.1 bacterium
TACCGGGGGCACTTGGCCCGGTCCTAGCATGACCGCTGACCCGGCAAACCCGGGTTGGTACTACTACGACATTCCCTCGGCGTACTTGCCGGTGGCCAATACTCTGGCGTTTAAGTTCAACAGTGGGACCGAGCAAGACCTGCCGGGCCCCTACGCGACGACCGAGTGGTTTAATGGCACTGCCTGGTCGACGTCGAACCCTGATGCCGCCGTTATTCCCGTGATTACCGCTTCGCCGGCGGGAGGAAAGTATTTGACGGCGCCTACCGTTACCTTAACAAGCACTCTCAGTACCGACAAAATCTACTATACTCTTGACGGATCAACGCCTTCGGCTACAAGCACTCTGTATACGGGGCCCTTTGCGGTTCCTTCGACCTGCACGCTGTCAGCGATGGGCGTCAATGCGCAAGGTGTCAGCGGTACACCTTCGACCTGGTCATTCACGGTAGATCCAACCCTGGACCTCCAGCCTCCTACGCTGGTGGCCAGTGTGGCCGCCGGTAGCTACACCAACGGACAACTCGTTACCTTTACGATGACCGACAACAAAGCAGGCACCTCTACCGCCTACTACACCACGGACGGCTCGGTTCCTACCACTTCCAGTCCCGTTTATTGCACGGGAGACGCTGTGAGTGGCCTTTCTGGGGTTACGTTGAATATTAGCCAGACGACGCAACTCAGGTTTTTGTTGGTGGATGCGGCGGGAAATCAAGCGACCACCAGTTTTATGTATATCATCGGCTATTCAGGAACAACAGACTTCCGCAAAGAAACCATTTACTTTCTGATCACCTCACGGTTCTTTGATGGTGACCCTTCGAACAATTTACACTGCTGGAGTGATGCCCAGGCCAAAAACCCTGATTCTGACCCCGCTTGGCGTGGTGATTTTAAGGGCCTCATCGAGAAGCTTGACTACATCAAGGCCCTAGGCTTTTCGGCGATCTGGATAACTCCGGTCGTCGAAAATGCCTCTGGTTACGATTATCATGGCTACCACGCCCTTAACTTTTTTCAAATTGATCCCCGTTTGGAATCGGGAGATACCACTTACCAAGACGTTATCAATGCCGTTCATGCCAAAGGGATGAAGCTCATTCAAGACATCGTACTTAACCATAGCGGGAATTTTGGCGAAGAAAATCTTTTCCCTCTGTTCAAGAAAAACTGGTCGCAGATTTATGATGCGAACCATGCCGCGATCTCTATCAATGCAGATACTCCTGCCGGTTTGATCGACATCGCCCCCTCTGGGGTTTTGCCGGCGAGCTACGCAACGGATACTCCGACCAATCAGTACAACGATCGGGAAACAGCAATGAAGACCGACGCTATCGACACCCACCATATTTATCACCATGAGCAATCCTTACAGTGGGAGGGTTACACGGTAGAGACAGGACAAATTGCCGGTGATTGCGTTGACTTGGACACCGAAAACCCCGTTGTGGCGACCTATTTACGGCAGGCCTATTACAAGATGATCGACGATGGGGTCGATGCTTTCCGCATCGATACGGTAAAGCACGTATCTCGGCTGACGCTCGATAAGGAATTCTTTCCGCAATTCCTTCAAAGGGCAGGTCAAGACGGCAATAGCCATTTCTTTATGTTTGGCGAAGTCGCGGCTTTGTACGAAAATGTGGTGAACTCGGGAATCCCTGCCATTAGCCCCTTCTTTTACACCTGGAACACCGGGGACAGCTCTTTTGCCTGGGGGACTGACCCCAAGCTCAATTGGTCGCAACTGATTCAAACCCAACCGGTGGATTGGAGCTCGATTTGGAACTCCTCGGTCGATCAATCACGGCAAACGAACGAGGCTTCGACTTTGGCTTTTTGGAATGCCAACGATACGACGGCGAACCTCCCGTCCAGCAATAATGCTTTCCTGACCGGGGTTACCTACCATACGCCTGATTACAGTCAATCGAATGGGTTTCATGTGATCGACTTCCCGATGCATTGGGCCTTTATTAATGCCAACAACGCCTTTAATATGGCCTTATCGGGCGACCAGCTGTACAACGATGCGACTTGGAACGTGGTCTATGTGGCCAGTCACGATTACTCTCCCGACCAGTCCCCGTCGACAGAACGTTTTGCTCAGTCTCAAGCCACGTGGGCTGAAAACCTCGACTTGGAATTTACCTTCCGGGGAATACCTGCTCTCTACAATGGCGATGAAATCGAGTTTCAGAAAGGCGACCCGATTGATGTGGGACCCAACGCGCCGCTTTCGACGACAGGAAGAGCGTATTTTGGCGACAATATCACAGGCTCTGTGACGGCGACTGGTTTTGGCAAGTATACCGGGGCGACAGGAAATGTTGCTCAGACGTTACAGTATCCGTTGGCTATTCATGTCCGCGAGCTGAACCTGATTCGTCGAGCCATTCCCGCTTTGCAGATGGGGGAATACCAGGCCTCAGCGCCTTATGTGTCGGGCAATCACCTAGCCTACATCCGCCGGTATACGGACGCCTCCACCGACAGTTTGGCACTGGTAACAATTTCGGGGAACGCGACGTTTAGTCAGATCCCCAATGGGACCTATGTTGATGCGGTAACGGGTCACGTTAAAACGGTCACCAACGGAACTTTAACGACACAGACATGTTCCGGGCAAGGGAACCTGCGGGTTTATGTCTACAACTCTTCTTTGACCCAGGCTCCAGGAAAAGTTGTCGATACAACGGATATGTACTTTAACTAGGTTTTTGGCCCTGGGGGGAAACCCTCAGGGCCAAGCCTGCTGACCACGCTGTGGCCCAACAAATTTGCAAGCTAAAGCCACCCGTAGGACGATCGAAATCTAACAGGTCACCGACGAGCGACAGGCCCTCGACTTTGAGGCTTTTCATGGTACGAAAGTCAACTTCTTTTAAGCTGACCCCGCCCGAGCTGACCACCGCTTTGGAGGCATCCAGAAGTCGCCTAAAGGTTAACGGAAAGCCTTTGAGTAGACGACCGAGGCTTTGCCGCGCTTCTTTGGTGAGCTGCCGGCCCGGGACTTCAGGAAGCTGGGCCTGAGCTATGAGGCGTTGGACTAGCCGAGGAGGTAGCCAGGCACTGAGCAAACTCTTGAGCTGTCGGTTGGGGTTTTCGGTGATCAAGGCCACCAGCTGACGATCAACCTCGCCTCCGTCCCAGCGGGGAAAAAAATCAAGGCGTAGCACAAGTTCCCGACCTTGAGCTTGGGCTTCTCGATGCAAGGCCACCAAGCGGGTTGCGGCGTTAAGGACTAAGGGGCCTGAAAGGCCAACATGAGTAAACAGCAAGCGACCTGTTTCGGCAAAGACACGCTGGTTGTGCCAGGCTTCGAGGCGCACTTCGTCAAAACTTAAACCAGCCAAGTCCTGAACCCACTTTTCGGCGACGGCTAAAGGAACCAAAGAAGGTTCGGGGAGCCGTACAGAGTGCCCTGCCTCACGTAACCAGCGATAACCGTCGCCGGTTGAGCCTGTCGCGGGTAGGGAGGTCCCCCCCGTGGCGAGGATAACATGGTCGGCTAACAACGGGCCCCGGCGAGTTTGCACCCCGAGGCACCGACCCGTATCGAGGATTAATCCTGTCACTTCAACATGGGTTCGGACAGAAACCCCCGTTTCAGCCATAAAGCTTTCTAGGACACTTAAAACGGACCTCGCGTCGTTGCTGGCGGGAAAAGCGCGGTTGCGATCTTCCACTTTATAGGGCATGCCCCGTGAAGCAAAAAACTGTAAAGCGTCCGAAGAAGAAAAGCGGCTGAGCGGAGAAAGCAGATACTGACCAGCCGAACCATAAAAGGCCGCTAAACGGTGATTATCAGGCTCGGCATTGGTGAAATTGCACCGTCCGCCGCCTGTTAGTAGCAGCTTTTTACCTAAACTGGGATTCTTTTCCAAAAGGGTTACGTGGTTGCCTTCGGCCGCTTTGGCCGCCGCCATCATCCCCGCAGGGCCTCCTCCCACCACCAAAATTTCCATAGGCGGAGAATACCAGAAGTTCAGCGTTGAAAAAAGGACTTCTTCGGTTTATCGTGTTAAGCATGAACCGTTTGTTGCTCGAAGAATCGTTAAGCCGATGTGCGGCTGAAATGGACTGGCCCGTTGATACGGTGAGGAGTGCCTGGAGCCGACTCACGGCAACCGAAGAAAAACGTCGCTTAACGATGACGCCCGAGGTTGTGGCCGAAGTCATGGGGTTTGATCAGCAAACCGCCTTACGGTTTTTGTTGACGGGGCTGCAGGTTAACCTCTGGCAGGTGGAATGGCAGGTGTATCATCCTGTTTCCGGCTGGATCATTCATCGGGCGCCTAGTCTCGGGGAGCTCACGAGCGAACAATTGTATGATCCCTTTTCGAGAGAGAGTCTCGAACCAGATTTGGGGGTAAACATCCTCGTAGTTTTTCAACCGCATCGTCAGTGGGAAGACCCCTATGCTTCGGTTTGTGTCACGCCGACTTGGGCGACCTACCGGTACAAAAACCTAGCTTGGCCCTTTTGGGAGGATGGCCAAGAAGACTTGCCTCCCCTTTCGTTCACCTCTCTTGCACCCTGGGAATTAGGAAAGCTAGAGCTCACGGTACAGCCGGGCGAAACCTACCGGGTGATTAGTTTAGAAACCAGGTCTCAACTGACTATCCGCGTTGATGGCGAACCGGCGTTACCCGGTGAAAGCTTCATTTTAAAGATGATGAGCTACCGGGCGGTAAAAGCCCGAGAAAGCGGCGGGCCGCAATCCGTTGATTTAACTTTAGCGCCCGAGGGGTTCACGATAAAAGAGCTCGAGGCCGCTCCCGGACGCTTATTGCTCTGGATTGATAACCGTTCAGCAGTCGGTACCACCGTAGCGGTTTGGAAAGCTCCTGTTTTGAAAGGTCCCCAACCCTTGGTTCAGGTATGGAATGCCCGCTCGGTACTTAATGACACGCTGGCACGGCAGGTATTACTAGAGGGCCGTTTACCAGAAGGCTGTCGTCTTCGGGTGAGTGGGCAAGCCTTTATTTTCTTGGCTATGGAGAACTCTGCGCCGTTGATGGAAGAACGAGGGGATCGTGAGTTCTATCGCTTTCTCGCTGACGAAGTCAGTGACTCGACCAAGCTCTTTTCTAGCTTTGGAGGGTTCCTGTTTCACAAACAAATCGATACGCTTTCGTTCTGCTTTCCTGACGCCCTAGCGGCCGTAAGGGCGGCTTTGGTGTGGAATCAGCGTCATTCCGAGGCGGCTCTTTGGAAGATTTCGGTTTTTGCCGGAAGTATTTTGTTGACCGGGGGGCCGGGAATCTCTTTTTTTGGCTACCCAATCAATCTGGGGCGGAAGTTGCTCGAAAAAATTCAAGGTCCCGCCTTGTGGACTTCGCTGGCGGCCTTCAGCTATCCCGGTGTTCCCGAGGCGTTTCTAGAGTCGGGGTACCGGTGCGAACAACAGGCGATCAGCCTAAAGAACGCAGATCAACTGTCGTTAGTTTATGAGTGCCAACGCCCCGAAACCACAGACTCCGCTGATCAGGCCTAATCTGGGTAACGAAGATTGGCGTCAGTGGCGTGGTTCAAAACTTCCGTAAGGAATTTGCGCGCCTCCCACTGGGCCATTTCAAGATTGTGGTCTTGCCAATTTCCGCATTCGGCCGCTTGGGCGCCGGGAACGTCCCCCTGAAAATTCAACACCCACTGATAAAATTCTTTCAACAGAGGAAGAAGGTCACGGCTGGAATGCTCCCCTGCGAAAAGTGCGTATAGGCCGGTGCGACACCCCATCGGTCCAAAGTAGACAGTTTTTGTCGCCCAAACCGGGTGTGAGCGCAAAAAGGTTGCCCCTAGGTGCTCAAGGGTATGGAGGGCAGGCACATCCATTACCGGTTCGCGATTGGGCTCCTTCATACGGATATCAAAGGTCGTGATTGTTTCACTGCCGAATTTGTCCAGTCTTGAGACATAAATGCCGCGCAAAAGGCGCAAGTGGTCAATTTGAAAACTAGCGATTTTTTCCATGGGATAGCTCCTTAATTAACTGACGAACGAGTTGGGCCGAACGCTGTGAGGCAAGCGGTAAAAACTCGTCAAAGGTCATGGGGGATTCTTTTCCGGCAACATCAGAAATCGCGCGGATGACAACAAAAGGTATATGAAAGAGGTGACAAACCTGGGCAATGGCGGCACCTTCCATTTCGACTGCCGCCAGCTCGGGAAAGTTAACCCTCAGCCGTTCAATATACTCTGGCTGATGAACAAAGGTGTCTCCGGAACCGATTTGGCCCAGGACTGTTTGAACTGTCTGGGGCAATTCTCCCGAGTCGTGAAGAAGGTCAGCACAACGGCGGGCGGTTTCGACTAACGTCTTATCGGAGGTAAATTGCGCGGGCAGACCCGGAACTTGGCCTAGGGCGTAGCCAAAGGCTGTGACATTCACATCGTGCTGAAGCAGCGTTGTGGCGACGAGAAGATCGCCAAAGGTCAAATGGGGTGCGAGGCCGCCGGCAGAACCGGTATTAATTATAACTTGAGGTGAGTATTTTTCACTTAAGAGGGTACAAGCCGTAGCGGCGTTGACTTTACCTATACCGCACTGGACAAGAACAACGGGGGTCTTGGATAGCTCGCCCGTCCAGAAGGTGAACTCACCCTTGGTCACAGGCAGGGGGTTTTCAAGCTCTTGCCGTAACAGTTTGACCTCTTCTTCCATGGCGCCGATAATACCAATCATGCGGCCAGTATAGGGGTTCGAACCTGCTAAGGCAACCGAAATTGGGGTAGGCCTGGGTGTGGGGCTGGAAAAAAGTGGAAATAATTGATAAAACCACTGATCGCATGAAATCATTTGCTTTGTTTTGTCTGTATAGTTCAATCTTGTCTCTTGGAGTCCTTGCTGGATCCTGCGGCTTAGAGAGCGTGGGGGTCTATGTGGTGCCCGATGCGGCCCCAAATAACTCGTCGCGAATGGCGGCGACGGCGGATGAAGCCTTTCCCGCCAATTCCAACGCTTCGTCGAAGACCGTGGGAAACTCCTTTGAGGTCACGGGGTACTTACCCGATTACCAGATTGCCAACGTCCAACCCTCTGTCGCACGCTACCTTACCGACCTTGTTTTCTTTAGCTTTGCACCTACTCGTGACGCCGATTTTACTCGCGACGTGATGACTTCTGCGGAATTGGCCTTTCTTAAAGAAGTTAAAAGCCGCTACGGGACCCGTATTCTCCTTGGGTTATCAGAGCACCGCTCGCGGGGCGCGTTGGCGTCAATTTGCGAACGAAAACCGCTACGAGAAAAGCTGGCCGCGTCCTTGGCGGACTACCTTCTCAAGCAAGGCTTTGACGGGGTGGATATCGATTGGGAATATCCCCGTTCTTCAGAGAACGCCGATTTTGCGGCTCTGCTTCAACAAATTCATTCTGTTTTCGCCCCCCTGGGCTTGCGGTTAACGGTGGCGGTGAGCCCCTCACATCCCCTTTCGCGCGCGGCCTACGCGGCGGTCGACCGAATTCATGTCATGGCCTATGATGATTGGGGTCGGCATTCCACGTTATCTGAAGCGGCGGACGATATTCGAGCGTTTGAAGACCAAGGAGCTGCGGCGGCCAAACTTCAGCTAGGGGTGCCGTTTTATGGCCGAGGTTATCGTGAGGATGGCCCCTCCTGGAACGATGCGGTCAGCTACCGCACGTTGCAGGCGCGTTATAGCCCTGGTCCGGGTGAGGATACCGTTTCGGGGTACTATTTTAACGGAATCGATACAGTTCGTGAAAAGGTGAGACTAGCTAAAGCCGAAGGCCTCGCTGGCGTAATGGTTTGGGAGATTGGCCAGGATACAACTGGCCGAACCAGTTTGCTTCGGGCTATCTCACGAACGAGGGCGACCTTCAACTAGCATTGACCCCGGTGCTGGAGGTGACGTCAGGACGGAGCAACCTTGCCAGACGCTCAAGCCCTTGTCGAAAGGCGGCGCTCTCTTTTAGCAAGCTAACGACTACCCAGGCTTCATTCGGGGGAAAGTCATAGTAAAAGCCAGGGTGAAGAAACAAATTTTCTTGCTCTAAGGCCTGAAGGACAAAAGCCTCATCGTCAGGTGCCTCAAGTTGAAGCGGCACATAGATTCCTCCCAGCGAAAAACAGCCCTTCACCGGAAGCTTAGCCGCCCATTGACTCAGCCAGGCACGATTTTCTTCGATGCGATCTTGCCAGACTTTTTGAGAGGGCCCGAGCTTTTCAAAGAGCCGTTCTGCTAAGAGCTGGCTAAAGGACGTGGCTGTTAAATACAAATCATTAATAAACTCGAGGGCCTCGGCGTTGTCGCGTCGTTGGGAAATAGGCCCTGTTAAAGCGATCCACGATAACTTCCAATCCGGACAGGCGAAACGTTTCGAGATGCCATTTAAGGTAAAGCCTGATAAGTTTTTGAAAACGGCACCGGGGCGCAGAAGGGGCTCTGTTCCAGTAAAAAGGTCAAAAACTTCATCGCTGATCCAGAGGGCGCCTGTGCGCTCGCAAAAAGCTCCTACAGCCTCAAGACTCTCGGCGTTCAGACAAGAGCCGGTAGGGTTGTTGGGGCTAATCAAAACAATCAGGTTGGCTTTGGGGATAGACTCTAAAGAGACGGGATCAATTTGCCAAGAACGGGAAAATTCGAGGTCGTAAAAAGCAGTTTTCCGTTCAGAAGCCAGATGCTCAAACAGCGGGTATCCGGGCCTTGGCAACACAATCGTTCCCCCGGGCGGACAAAACAGCTGAAACAAATGCTGATAGCTTTCGGAAGTTCCCGCCGTTAAAAGGATATCCTCTGGAGCGAGATCAAACCCGAGCGTTTGGTAAAAGTGGCTTATGGTTTGACGGGTGCTGAGGCGGCCCTTACTGTCAGGGGCATAAACGGGCTGTCGTGAATAATCCTCAAAGGTTTGGCGTATCACAGAAAAGGGCGGAATAAAGCCATTTTGGTGAAACCGTGAGTCGGTTAGGTCGAGAAAATCCGTATGGTTGCGCTTAAGGGCAAGAGCCGCCTCGAGGGGAGGGAGATTCGACATCACTGGTCTGAGAACGAGGTCGAGGTAGGAAGATCTGCTTCCATCACCGACGGGGCAGGATGGTTGACGTTGCGAAAGTAAGAATACTGCTGACCAGAGTCATCGGTGACAATGTGCGGGTTGAGCGGGTCGAGGCGTGTTCTGTTGCCCAGTTGATAGGCGTAGACGATTTTTCCCGGGGGAAGAGACAGCCTCAGACTGTATTCTCCGGGGCGACCGGGTTCCTCGCTCAAGAAGTCTTGGTAAGGATCCCAATTGTTAAAGTTTCCCATCACAGCGATTCTTAGGCCACTTTGTCCTCGGTAGCGAAATTCCACCTCACCGTAGGGTAACTGAACGGGGCTGTTCCAACGCGGCATTTCTTCGTCCTGAAGGACGACGTACGAGAAATCGCCATTGGGGTCGCTTCGATACGACTCGTTGCCAGGATCGCGGATCCACAGACCGTCGACAATAAGCCGGTAGTCAATTTCATGGGGCGCGTTTGCCGGAAGGTCGTACACATAGAAAAAAACATTGTTCTGATTCTTTGAAAAAATATGACGCTGAGAAAAATGCTCGCTGGCAAAGGCCACGGCGACATACCGGGCACCGGGGTCTGCGTCGTAAGTCAAAATAAGCTTTCGGTCAAAAATCCTTGGCGGCTGGGCATGAGTCAAATGGATGATTTGAAAATAGAGCGTCATATCCAGGTCGGGCAGGGGCTGCGGAGCGGCCTGAAGGTTAAAAACAACAGAAAATCCCAGCACGAAGGCAAGGAAAGGCAATTTCATCAAACAAGTCCTTCTAGTATACTTGTCGTCAAACTTTTCGAAGGGTTTAGCGCGGAAAAGGAACTTCACCTCACCCTAGGTGAGATTTTTCCGATAAAAAGAACAGCATGCCAGCGATTGACGCGATTGAACACTTTAAATCTCAAATTCAGGCTCTCGCCGGCGAAAACGAGCTCAGGGCAGCGCAAGGCCTTCAGCCCGAAGAGATTCTTCCTCCGCAAGCGTTGGGGGAAAGTTTAGAGGATTTGCTGGGGTCAATGCCCCTGGCGGATTCAACCGCCTCAGACAGCGAGGAACCTGAGGCCCTGGAACCACTTGAGGAGCTTGAGCCCCCTGACAATGGACTTGGGGATCTTTTCGACACTCCTTTACCCGAGTCCGCCGGCTCCGAACTGACGGATCTCGACGCCCTACTGGGGCCCATTAAAGCGGACACCCCTACCAGTGACGAGTTTATTGCACCCGAAGAGCCCGAAGAGCTTGCCGAGCCCGAAGAGCTAGCGGAACTCGGCGAACCGAGAGAGCCTTCCGCTGAGTCGTTGGCGTTAAGCAACCTCGATGCGCTTTTGGCAGAGGACGACTTTGGCGTTCCTGTGGAAATTACCACTCCTCCGCCCAAAGCCAGGGGGGGCATCGAAGATTTTGACGAGGCAATGTTCGATGAGGCCTCCTTCGAGCAAGGGAGCTCTTCCGATGATTTTAACTTTGAAAACACTGACTTTTCAGAACTATCAGGGTTTGCTGAAACCAAAGAAGAAGATGTCGAAGCCTTCGATGAAAAAGGCGAGGCGGATGAATTCCCCTTAGGGGATTTTGAAACTCAGTTTGGTATCACGGCCTTTGACCACTACGATAACGATGTTTTGAACCCTGCCACTTCAATTGATCTGGAAATTGAAGCGGCGCAAAAGAATCTTTCCCTTTCAGAAGAAGAGTTTGCGGCATTGCAACAGACCTTGGCCCGTCAGCCGCTTGACCTCAAATTAGCCATTGAAGAGTTGATCGGAGAAAAAGAGGTTACACTCGAAGATCTCACCAGGGTGGTTAGCCTGCTGACGGGTGGGGCTTCGAGCAGAGCTTTAGCGGTAGCCGTTGGTAAAATTCTTGGTCGAAAAATCTCGGTGCCCGCGGGCTACGAAAAAGGAACAGGAGAGGCTTTAGAAGCACAGAGGGCTTCTCTTTGGTACAACATTAAGACGGTCACCGGGCCGATCTTTCAAATTTCGCTCGTTGCGACGGTTGCCGCCGCTGTTTTGATTTTGTTGTTTTGGAATTTCTTATGGCGGCCGTTCCGGGCTGAAGATCTGTACAACCGGGGTTTGGCCGAGATCCGGGCCGACCATAGTCGTCAGGCGGATGAATTCTTTGATCAAGCCTACTATTATTGGCCTGCTCAGGACCGTTTCTTTCAATATGCCCGTGCATTTGAAGATGTTGGGGACTATGCTCGTGCTCAACGAAAGTACTTGGAACTGCTTCAACCCTCAATCAAACCCGAAGCGGACGCCGACCGTAAAGCCCTTGAAGAGCGTTTCTCTTTGCTTTTTAAACCGTTGCCTTCTGGTTTGGAAGGAGCCACTCTCGAGCAAAAGCTTGCTGAAAAACGTTTGGCCGCTCGGCAGTTTTATGTCCTGGTCTTAAAACTTCTGGCCGAAGATCCTAATCATCCTTCGTCTTATACAACGAAGCTTCGAGGTAAGCTGATTTTTCTTAACCCGAACCGTAAGGGTTTGCTGGAGTACTCCCGGTTTGAGACCTGGTACGGAGACGATGGCTTAGACCCTAATGCTCATTTTCGGCGAGCAAAGAACCTGCTTAAGCCGTTGTTTGCGCAGAACCCCTATGACAAAGAGGCCTTGTTGCGCGAAGGCGACAATGCCATGATTTGGGCTCAAAAGCTCAATTCAAGGGAACATTACCGTGAAGCGGATGCGGCTTTTAGCGATTATCGCCAGAAATACGGAGAGGATTGGGTTATTTTATGGCGTTTTGTGCGGTTGTTTATTCAGACCGACCAGGAACCTCAGCTCTTGCATTTTCGCGACCGTCTCCTTCAGGACCCCCATGCTCAATTTGATCCCGAAGGGGCTGCTCAATTAGCCAGGTGGCTCATTAACCGTCATATCGCCCGTGACAGGGCGCAACAGAGGGTGGTTCCTCGTCAACGTACCATCGAAGAAGAATATCGCATCTCTTCGTACGATAATTGGCCAGCGGGACCTCAGCCCCAGCCAGTTATCGTCGAGCCTAGCCGCTCTACCGCTCAAGACTTAAGGCAAGAGGAGGCCGGGAGTTCAAAGCCTGTCAATTTACCACCACCGCACCCCTATGCCCTTTCGAATATTCCTTATCAACCGCATTATTTAAAAGGTGTCGACCAAATCTTGATTAAAGCCTTGGCTGTTCGAAAAAATCTGCCTGAAATTCATGAACAGCTGGCGCGTTATTATCGCTTGGCCTGGAACTTTAGTGAAGAAAAGAAGGCGTTGGCAGCCTCGGATGCTTATTTTCAAGAGATGCCTGCACGCGAGCAACGCCGCTATGACCGCTGGGGTGGAGAAATTCAAGTTCTCGATCGAATTGGCGAAATCTTTACCCAAGAAAATGAACCTTTGCAGGCGGAATCGTATTACGTGAACGCCCTTCGTCGGTATCAAGAAGGGCTTTACCAAAAACTGCTTTCTCCAGAACTGTCCTACGCCAAAGTGTATGCAGATTTGGCAGACTTATATTACGCGCAAACGCCAGGCACAAAAAACTCCCTTGACCCGTCGATGAAAGGTGGCTGGGACCGCGCTTTAGATCTGTATCAAAAAGCGGAGCAGCTGGGTCTAACGACGTCGGAAATCACCTACCGCATCGGCGTTATCAACTACGAGAAAAAGAATTATCAGCAAGCAGTTTTGAGTTTTTTAAAAATTGAGGAATCACCGCAAGGTGAAAACAACGACAACCTTCTTTATGCCTTGGGCAATGCTCTGTTTCGAACAGGAAACTATGCTTTGGCCGACGGGTATTATCGTTCCTTGAAAGAACGCTTAGAGATTAAACGGCATACGATTCGGAATTTAGACCTGCGAAAACGAAAGTCCCACCGCTATTTGATCCAACGCCTGGTTGAAGTTGAAAACAACCTCGCCGCGGCGATAGACCGTGGCCGCCCCGGCCTAAGGGTTCGTACCGGGACTTTTGCTGACGCATTAAAGTATCTAACTGAGGCACAAGCCACCGAGACTTCCTTAGGGCTTGATTTGTATGACAATCACCAAGAGCTGGATATCACCGAAGTTGATGAGCAGGCTTTGCAAAAGATTCGCGCTCAAGAAGCCCAGATTGTTCGAAAGACACGGCAGGTCGGAGGACTCATTGCCGCTAACCTAAAACTGTTGTCGTTGGCTCAATCCGCAACGCCACAGGATCGTATTCGCTTGTCTCAGGCACTCGAGATTTTTCCCCGCTTACCCTTAACGCTTAGCCAACAAACTCCCTGGTAAGGCTCGTTGCCAAAGGTTTCGGGGAAATCTATACTGAAATCTCACAGAAAGGAGATTTGCATGAAGAAAAAAATTGCTGTTCTGCCCGGCGATGGAATTGGTCCGGAAGTCATGGCGCAAGCGCTGAGAATCCTCGAAGCTTTAGAAAAAAAGTATGGTATGACGATCGAAAAGCATCACGCGGATGTTGGTGGTATTGCGATTGACAACCATGGAAAAGCTCTACCGGAGTCGACAATTAAGACCTGTGAAGAGTCGGACGCGATTCTTTTTGGTTCGGTTGGGGGACCAAAATGGGAAAAATTACCGCCAGAACAACAGCCGGAACGGGGCGCACTCCTGCCCTTGCGTAAGCATTTTCAATTGTTCGCAAACCTTAGACCAGCCATCGTCTTTCGCGGTTTGGCCTCGGCTTCGCCGCTAAAAGCAGAAATTATTGGCGATGAACTTGATGTTTTGGTGGTCAGAGAATTAACTGGTGGGTTGTATTTTGGCCAGCCTAAGTACCGCGAAGGTGATAAAGCGGTGGATACTATGGTGTATACAAAAGCCGAAATTGAACGCATTGCTCATGTCGCTTTTCAAGCCGCTCGCCAGAGGGGCAAAAAGTTGTGCTCGATTGACAAGGCCAACGTTCTCACCACTATGGTATTTTGGCGAGAAGTCGTCACCGAAGTGGGGAAACAGTACCCTGACGTTCAGCTTTCACACATGTATGTTGACAATGCCGCAATGCAATTGGTTCGCAACCCTCGGCAGTTTGACGTGCTTTTGTGTGAAAACATGTTTGGCGATATTCTTTCGGACGAAGCTTCAATGATCGCCGGCTCCTTGGGGATGCTTCCTAGCGCCTCTTTGGCCCAAAGCCCGCAAGGTACCGCGGGATCCTTTGGTTTGTTTGAGCCCTCGGGCGGGTCAGCTCCTGATATCGCTGGTCAAGGGATTGCTAATCCCATTGCGCAGATCCTCTCGATGGGGATGATGTTCCAGTATGCTTTCGGAATGCCGCAAGCCTACCAGGACGTCCATCAGGCTGTTTCTAAAGTTCTGAGCCAAGGACACCGGACCCGCGACATTGCCACGCCGGGGCAAAAGACGGTGGGTACAACAGAAATGGGCGACCTGATTTTAAAGGCGCTTAGCTAACGTTTTCAGAGATTTTCTTCTTGGAGCGGGGTCGGAGTTGCCACCAAGAGATAGTGGTCATTCCGACTATCGCGACAAGAGAAAGACTTGCTAAGAGCACGCCAGCTTCCCAAAGTCCTGTTAAACTAATGATCTTGGCAGTAACCAATTTAGCAAGCCAGGCACTAGTTTCGACGACGCCCTGGGTACCAAAAGGAAGAATCACCAGCAAAACCCACCAGATCCAAGGCATCTTTCCCTGGTGGGGGGCCTGAAAGCGCCATGCCGCCCAAAAGCCTAAAAAGCACAAAGCCAGAAACGCCAGGGGACTAAGCAACCGGAAGAGAAATTCTGTCTGCCAGGGCAAAGGGGATTCTCCCATAAGAGCAAGACCCTGCTCGTCAGTCAGGAGATTGACGGTTTTCCAAGACTGAGGAAGAGAATTTTGTGTCAAAAATACAATATCTGCGGCAGACACTCCTAAGGGGTAGGGGTGGAGGCTTTGATCACTATGAAAGAGCCGGTTGCCAGGAGTTTGTGTGAGGACTTCAGGGAATAGCTGAGACGGCTGTGACTTGTGCCACACGTTAAAAACAATATTTTGACCGATCCATTCCCCAAAGGGCGCGACCCAATGAAGAAGGACCTGGCCGCTGGGACTGTAACGAAGTACCTCAAAGTCTTTGACAAAGGCACCTTGAGGTGTTTCTAAGAGCTTGCCAATGTGTACCAGTTCAATGGCGTTTTCGTTGGGGGGAAAAGGCGGTGCTGGGTTGCGGAAGCTGATATTGTCGTAGCCGGGGAGCATAAACAATAGCCTGAGGTCACGGGCAAAGTGAATCTTTCCTTGAAGTTTTGTCAGGCAAAGGGCTTCGTAGCGTTCCACTTCTTTATCGCGGGGATCCTCTTTATGAAGTTCTTGAAACCCGTAGTAGGCCTCAATGTAATTCTGAAACTGATAGTCTCCGAGACTTTTACCTTTTCGAAAAAAATAACTGGCTTTTAGGCGCTCATCTGCCGATAGGGTCTGGTCTCTCATGCCGCGCCAAGACAGGTCAATAAGGTTTTCTGCCTGTCGAAGCTGAGACGATGAGATGGAAAGTCCTTGGTTTTCAGCATTGGTTAACTGGACAAAACACTCATAAGCCAAGTGATTAAGTTCAAAGTTGTCTCGTGAATACAATGGGGCCTTCAGGATTTGCTGAGCTTTTGCTAAAAGCTCGGTCACAGACGCCCTATCCTCGGGGCGCGGGGTGTCTGCGCCGGGAAGCAAACGCAGGTTGAAGAACTTCTCCATTTCAAGGTGCGAGCGGACAATTTGATACTCGAAATCATAGTCAAAGGGCGATTGCGCCGAATAAAAGCGTTGATGAGGCCGTAGAGTTATTAGACGTTGAAGGATTGTGGCTTCTTCTTCTGTGACCCGTTGTCGTTGCTGGTGGTCTTGAATTTGATTTTCATGGTTTTTTAGCTCAGAAAAAGCGTTTTCGAGAACCTTGGTCTGATGGATTTTATACGCTTCCGTCTGAAGATAGTCTTCGACGAGGGGGTGGATCAACAAGGTGACAACGGCTAAAAAGGATGCTCCTAGGATGCTGACTAATGAAACGCTGGAAAGTATTCGAGCGGGGCTGGCAAGGGGGGGGGAGCCCTCGGGGTTAAGAGCAAAAGTTAGCATCAAAGCACTGAGGAATAACCAAGAAAAGGCTTGAGATAAACCTTTTAGCAAAACCACGCCAGAGGTAACCAGAGCATCCTCTGGCAAGGTCGGGAGCGGTTGTATGCCCCAAAGCGGTAAAGCGAAGGCCGCGACGAGGAGGTGTGCCACAAGCCAAAGCAACCAGACTAGGTTTGACAAGAAAAGAATTTTTACAAAGCGACGAAAGGTTTTTGACATTTCACTGGTCCTCGTTACCCGGGCGAGAGAGAGCCATCGTTAAGAAAAAGAGTCCTAGAACGGCCAAGGCAAGAACAAGAAGCCCTACGTTCTGCCCTAAGAGGGAACTAGCAGGAAACCAGCGCGAAAGGATGCTGGGAACGGTTGAGAAAGAAAAGGCGGCTAAAGCGAGATAAAACCGGGCGGCTAATAAGACAATAACCCAACGAACAAAGGCCCAACGTATCGTAAGAAAGAACGGGGCGAGGCCGAGAAATAAGCCAACGTAGAGGACGGGTAGAATCGTAAAAACCGCAGGGTCAGCTTTGTAGGAGGTTTTTAAGGTGCTGTATACCCAAAACAAATCGTCTTGCAACGAGGCAAGAACTTGTGGCTCAGTATAGAGACGAGCTTCGGCCGAGTTGGGGCGCCATTGTCCACTACCTAACGACCCGTCGTAAACAAATCGTTTGTTCCAAGGGTCGTATTGCACTTGATCGACAACCCTCATGGGTGGCTTTTCAGGTATCAGAACCACGTTTCTGAGGAACTGACCTTCGGCAAAAGGTTGCGGGGGAATGTACAACCGCGTGTTACCCTCAAGTTGCCAAAAGTGGATCGACGTCGAAAGACCCTCTGTCGGCGTGAGGGTTTGTGAAAGCAACAGCGGAAACGAAAAGAGTAAGAGCAGAGAAGCCGCCACGAGAACCGTAAAAAACGACAAGCGATAACTAGGTCGTTTTTTTCGCATCAAGGCTAAAGCCACACAAAGGGCGCCAATTTCGGCCAACAGAAGTGCTTCGGTGGCTTGATGCGCAAAGGGGCTAAAGAGAATGCCAGGGATGTGGGGGACAAAAAAAACTGAGAACGCTAAAAAGGCGGAGAGAAGAACGACAAACGTTACAAGAAATTGAAAGGTTAGTCGGAATGCGTCTTTCACAGGGGACAAGATAGCATGACCTTAGCCCCCCATCAAGGAAGGCGATACCCTTGAAGTCGGTCTGCCGGAATCGGGTCCCCCTCAACCCAGCCTAAGCCACGAAACTTTTTCCTGAGACGGGAAATCTGCATCGACAACGCACGAGAGTGAGCCCTGTTGCGTGGTTCTGTTTGTTCCAGTAGCTGTCGAGAGACGGGTGAGCCTCGTCGAAGAAGGAGCGATCTCAGCAAGACTTCTTCATCGGCACTGAGGGGTGTCGTTTTTTCGCCCTGACAAAGTTTTCCATCTTTTAGGTGAAAATGTAAGCCATGACTTTCCCAGCTTAGCTCCGAGCTTTGAAGCCGAGAAACCCGTAGCTCTAATTCAGAAAGATCCCAGGGTTCCTTGAGGTAGTCCCAAGCGCCACGAACCCAAGCGGTTCGCAAAAGGTGTGCGGGACCGTACGGCATCCACAAAACCCCTTGTGTCATGAGGGAATACTGGGACCGGAGCAAAAGAAATTCCGCAACAGGAACCACGGCTAAGTCCCACGGACCGTCGTGAAACGAGGGGCCAATTTGAACAGTTAGCCCTGGTATTTGCTGACCCGTTAAAAAATGCTGAACTAGGTCGCGGTCCGTGGTCGAAAGAAAAATGGTCAATTCAGCTTTTCTTGCGTGGTGGGTGCGGCAACTTGCTGAGTCTTCATCTTGGCTTTTAAATCTTCTAAAAGCAAATCAGCTCTGGTGTCGCCTTTTTCTAACTCTTTAAATTGTTTGTCCAGATCGCTCGTGCCACTCAAATCCTCTAGCTCAGCCGCCGCACTAGCTTCCGCTTCCATCTGGTCGACCTTGACTGCCATGCGGTCGAAGGCTTCAAAGGCTGAATTGTTAGACATATTGCTCATGGTCTCAGAAATCTTTTTTTGAGCCTCGGCACGTTTAGCGCGAGCTATAAGAATGTTCTTTTTTCGAGCTGCCTCATCAATTTTTTGTTGGAGCTGCCTTAAAGAGTCTTTCAGCTTTTCTACGGCTTGGTGTTGGGCTTCAAACTGCTGTTTGAATTGTGACGCCAAATCTTCATACTCTTTTTGGCGTAATAATGCTTCTTTGGCCAAATCGTCCCGATTACTTTTGACGGCAAGAACGGCTTTGCCTTCCCAGTCTTTAGCTTGAGAAGCATTATCCTGGTATTGTCTTTCAAGTCGTTTTTCATCGGCAATGGCCGTGGCAACAGCTTTTTTGTTTTCAATCAGCTGTTCATTCATATCAATAATGGTTTGTTCTAGAATCCTTTGGGGATCTTCAGCCTTGCTGATCGCCGCGTTGATATTGGCTTTAAAAACGCGTTTGAGGTTGTCCCAAATACCCATGAAGGTCTCCTTCGTTTACGAACTGAACTTTGAAAGAATCGTGTAATGTTGAATCAGCGTCAGGCCTATCTCGTCAAAAGCGGCTTGAATCTCGGGAAAATCGAGAGTTTCGAGCAGGAAGGACTTGCATAAAATTAATGTCTCGCCCTCCACCGCATAGGAAACATACATGAGATCACTGGCATTCATGCGCAGAACAGCCTCAAAAAAAGCTTCTCGATTTTTTGCAGGAAGAGGCATAACGGTTAGCCTAAGAATCACAATGGGATCTTCCCAAACGACAGCGGTAGGCTGAAGACCGGTTTCCTCATCTTGAACAATCCACGAATTCTCGTTGATCGTCTGAACTGTAACCCCT
>JAJXVP010000275.1 GCA_021782055.1 bacterium
CCAAGGCGCCACTTTCAGCCTTGGGAATACTGATGGCGGTTTGGACTTGGAACCAATTTCTTTTGGCTCTTGTGTTAGTAGAGGACCCAACAAAAAGAACGATGGCGGGTGCCCTTGGTGCTTTTCAGGGTCATTATGCCACCAATATCCCTTTATTGTGCGCAGGAACGATCCTGATCCTTTTACCCACGATTGTTATTTACCTCATTTTCCAACGACAAATGATTGCCACTATGCTTCAAGGAGCCGTCAAAGGATGAGCCGACTTAGCCACTCGGCAAAGAACGAAAATGGAAATAAGGCTAAATCAGACACCGATAGGCCGTTCTCTTCTTGCGAAATTGTCCACCTTACCATGAAGTACAGGGCGAAAATTACCAGGGCAACAAAAAAATACTGCAGGAGCTTTTTTAAAAAGAGTTCAAGACAAAGACTTTTGGCTTTGTAGATAGCACGGTCAAAGATATCGTCATTATCGGGAACTAGCTCTGTCCAGGCGGCAAACTTGTGAAGTCCACGAACCAAAGCATTTGTTTTGGTGTGATAATAAAAGGAATACAGGTAAAATCCTGCGGATCTAAACTTTAGTCCCCACGGGGCCCAAACGAGACGACTAAAAACAGGCCCGCCATGGAGGCGAAGGTAGGGCCATGAGTTTACTAAAAATCGTCACCGACGTCCAAGTCTCAATAAAAGGTTTAGGCCTTTTTTACCCGGCTGTTGAACTCTTGAACGACCTGATCCGTCGAAGGCGGCTCACCTTTATTGGCCGATACTAAGGCTTCTAGCGTTGAAATATAAATTTCACCAAACCCTCTCAGTCAATGTAAGTGTCAATTTTTGCCGAGGTATGACAAATTCCAGAAAAGCAGAGATGCCCAATTTTTTGGGGACTCGAAAACTGGTAATGCCTGCAGAACATGATTGAGATAGGCAAAGGGTTCAAGCCCATTAACCAATGGTCTATTGTATGGCTTTTCCTGCAGGCCTAGAAGGCGCGGTTCCCGCTTACCTCACCAGGCAGAGCAACACCGCCGCCGTTCCCCAAATGCCAGTGACCAAGGCCACGGCGGTCTTTTTTAACAGAGTCTCTTCAACGAAGCGTTTCAGGGGAAGGGGGAGTGGGCCTTGTAGAAAGGCTTTCATGAAAGCTCCGTATTTCAGCAGGATTTTGAGGTCTTTGGTGAGTTTTCCCAAGAAAACACCGATCAAAAGCATTAGACTTAACAAAGAATAGCTGGGCCAAAAGCAAAGGGTGAGCGAAACCAGTGCCAGAGTCCCCATGGTCACGCCCAGACTTTGCCGTAGGTGCTGGTTAATTTGGGCTTCCCACTGCTGTAGCTGTGAGGGGTTTTGAACGTCGGTCATGGCGGCCTCCTAGACAGAGGTTACAACCCTTGCTGAAAGCAATATTCAGCACTTTAAATTCGGTACAAAAAAATTTTGATGTAGAGTAGTGATATGAATGGTGATGAGGCGTTGAGCAGTGTAAATGAACTCCCCCAAGGAACTTTGCTGATTAATTCGGCCATCGATGCTGTTTTAACTACCATTCCTGATGGCCAGATTATCAGTGCCAACCCGGCGGCATGCCGAATGTTCGGCTATTCTGAAAAAGAAATTCGTGAAGGGGGAAGGGGCCTGTTGGTTGAGCGGTCTGACCCTCGCTTGCCCGTGCTGTTAGAGCGCCGTCGTAAAAGCGGACGTGTGGTGGGCCAACTCACGTTTTTACGCAAAGATGGCAGTCGTTTTGAAGGTGAGGTTTCCTCTTCGCTCTTTAAAGGGCTTGATGGCCAAGTTTACACCAGCATGATCATCCGTGACCTGTCACAACGGTATTGGCTAAGTGATCAGCTAACTACGAGCGAAGCGAATTTCTATCAAATGTTCGAAACGATGCCGGTTGGTATCACGATCAGCGATACCGCCGGTAAAGTAATCTATTCTAACCCCTCGGCGGAGCGAATTCTTGGTGTAACGTCCGAAGCTCACAGACAACGAAGTATCGGGGGAACGGACTGGAAGATTATTCACGCCGATGGCTCGCTGATACTCCCCGAAGAGTACCCTAGCGTGATCGCGCTTAGGGAACAGCGGCCCGTCCAAAACGTTGAAATGGGTGTCTTTCGTGGCCAAGACGACCTGGCCTGGATCATGGTTAACGCGGCACCCTTTTTACAAAAGGGCGTGCTCATCTCGTACGAAGATATTACCGAACGAAAAAAAGCCGAGGCCGAAGTCCGTCGGTTAGCGGCCGCTGTCGAACAAGCGGGGCAAGCCGTCCTCATTCTTAATACACAACATCAATTGCTGTATGCCAACCCATCGGCCTTTGCCTTCTTTGACGATACCCTTGCCGTGGGCCAGGAATGGACCTTTTTGACGGGTGCACGGGAACCTCAACTGGTCGACCAGCTTTGGCAGGCCTTGGCCGAGGGGCACCAATGGACGGGGACTTTTACCTTTACCAGGAACGAATCCCCCTTAGTCTTGTTTTTTAGCGCGGGCCCGGTGCGCCAAGAAGAACACACGGGGCCGGCCTTCGTTTTGACGGCCACCGACCTAACCGAGCGTACGGTGTGGGAAGAACGCTTGATCAACTCTCAGCGACTCGAGTCCATAGGGACCTTGGCCGCCGGCATCGCCCACGATTTTAATAACCTGATGGCGGGGGTTTTTGGGTTTATTGATATCGCCGGTTTGCTGAATCAAGACGAGAATGTCGGCAAGTATTTAAGTAAAGCCAAGCAGGCCATTGACCGGGCTCGTAAACTCACCGGGCAACTGCTGACCTTTGCTAAAAGGCAAAATACCGAGACTAGTTTGTCGCCGTTGTTTCCGCTGGTGAGTGAAACAGTTGAGTTGGCTCTCAGCGGCTCGCATGTCCAGGTGTCTTACGATGTTGACGAGGGGCTCGCCCCCTGCCTTATCGATGTAGCGCGGATCGCTCAAGTGATCGAGAACGTTGTTCTTAACGCCAGGCAAGCTATGCCGCAGGGCGGTGTTCTGTCCATTCGCGCCCGCAAGACCGTGGTCGAAGCCTCCGATGCTGGCAAAGTCCCTCCAGGGAGCTACATTGAGCTCCAGTTTCAAGATCAGGGCACGGGAATTGCCCCCGAGCATTTGCCACGAATCTTTGACCCGTTTTTCACGACTAAACCTCAGGCTCAGGGTTTGGGCTTGGCGACCAGCTACTCGATTCTGACTCAGCACCACGGCTTTATTTTTGTGCAATCTCAGCTAGGCCAAGGAACTTTGGTCAGTATCTTTTTACCTGTGGCCGAGGCTATACTAACGTCTCAGGAGGAGCTATGAATCCCGCTGTCGAAGCATTGATCGAGCAAGCGGGCCGTTGGACAGCCGAGTTTGCCCTGTTGCGCCAACTGGCCCTGTCGAGCGGTCTGGACGAAACCATTAAATGGGGGCAACCCTGTTACATGCTCAACGACCGAAATATCGTTTTGATTCATGGTTTTAAAGAGTACTGTGCCTTACTGTTTTTTAAAGGTGCCTTGATGCAAGATCCTGAGAACCTGCTGATCATTCAAACCGAGAATGTTCAGGCTAGCCGTCAAATTCGGTTCACTAGCCTTGACGAGATCGCTTCGCGGCAAGAAGTGCTCAAAGCCTACCTTCTTGAGGCTGTTGCCGTCGAAAAATCAGGTCAAAAGGTCGCTTTTAAACCCACGGCTGACTTTCCTGTTCCTGACGAGTTGCAAGACCAATGGGATTCGGACCCTGCGTTTGTCGAGGCCTTTCATGCCCTGACCCCCGGGCGTCAACGGGCATACTTGTTGCACTTTAGCGAACCCAAACAGGCCAAGACCCGGCTAGCCCGCATCGAGAAGCACCGCGAGCGGATTTTGGCCGGCAAGGGCCTCAACGATTAGAAAAAAATTTGCTGGTCAACTTTAGGAAATCGATTTACAATCCTTTTATGAAACATATCTTGTTGGCGTTATCATTGGTTTGGCTGGTTACCGCCTGTTCGACGGTGACA
>JAJXVP010000276.1:0-2146 GCA_021782055.1 bacterium
GCTTTTTCTTAATCTGATACTCTTTAGTACAAACACCCTTTAGGTCCTCGGCGATCAAGTTACCATTCTGCTTATAGACAAAATCCGCAAAATAAGCCGTCTCTCGGATTTTCTTCCCGCGATAGGAAAATGCCTCGATAAGAACGAACTTGACCTGCCGGGTCAACTCTGAAACTTGCCCGGCTCGTTCGAGTAGCTTTAATTCAAGCCAGCGGTGAAGCTCGGCCTTTGAGTCAAATACTTCCCCCTCAAAGGTCCGCGCTTCTTTTGGAGCGATCCCGAATTTTCCACGCCCCAGATTGTTTTTCAGCATAAACTCATTTTCCATTGCCTCTGTTATTTTTTCAAGTACGTTTCAAGCGCTCGAACTACGCGATCCCCTGCATGGCTAGATCATGTTTGATCTTGTCGATATAAGATTTTATACCGCTATCGTCTTTTCCGTATCCGTCATCCTGTTGGAAAATCTGGCCTAATGCCGCCTTTCTCTTGATCCTGTCCCATTTTGTCGCTTCGTGTTCCGTGTCGGAAACCAAATCATGATAGTCAATCGACGCATGGGGCTGCCCGTGCCGGTCAATACGGCCCTCCCGTTGCTCCTTTACCCAGGCTGTTTGTGGTAGGTCATAATTGACTAGGTACTTCGCGTTTTGAAGATTCAAGCCAGTAGCCCCGGCGTCTGACATGACTAGCACATCGTACTTTCTCGCCCCAGTCCCCTGCGGGTTAAATCCAGTCTTAACTCTTTCTTTGTCGGCCCCGGATACTGCCCCGTTTATCACGCCAACCTTCAAGCCTTTCTTTTCTAGGGAATTTTTTATGTTTTCTACGACCGCTAGATTATGAGCGAAAACAACCCCAGGCTGTCGTGAGCCAGGAATAGCCCCCTTAGGGGTGTCAACCCCATCATAAAATTTGCTATCAACGATCTCGTGAAGCTTTTTCATTTTCGCGTTTTGGTCAGGGTCAAAGGCATTTACGGTGCGGTTTAGCGCCTCTTCCTTGATTATACCAGCCGATTTTTGAAGGCTCTTGGCTATTGCTTCATGTTCAGCTTCGGGGTGCCCAGTAAATGATTCTGGCGAAAGATACTTCATAGCCTCAACGTCAACTCGGCCTGACTTATTGGCTTGGGAAGCCCGCTTGAACATGGAATTAACCTTGTCATAGGCCTCTTTTTGAGCCCCTTTCAGCGGGATTAACTCTTGATGATATTCTCTTTTAACCCCGGTCACTGTAGGACTAGCATAGTTATACCGGCCAATAATGCGCCTTAATGCCTGTTGAGAATGTTCGGTATCAACGCCGTACCTCGCATTAAACTCCTCGCGGTTTTTGAATTTGTCGGGAGCCACCTTCTTGAGCATATCAAAGGCCTCTGACACGTCATTTTTCACCGGCGTTGCAGATTGATTCATAACGTATGGGGTCTTTGCCGAAAGCGCATCTAGCACATTGGAAAGCGTAGAATCTTCTTTCCCGGCTCGGTTTGTCGCATAATGAGCCTCGTCTGTTGTGAGCATATCGAACTTTATTCCGTGATGATCCAAAGCATTGTGAAGCATCTCTTGTCTTTTTTCAGGTGTCGCGGCGTTGAACTTCTCTTTTGTAGCTTCAAAGCTTCCACCTTGGTGTTGAGCCATCAGGTTTATCATATCATCGCGCAAACTTTGGTGCGTGGTGACATACATTTGATTCTTTGGGTCTTTTAGTGCCGCCAAACGCCCGGCCTGATCCAATTCAGGGTCAGCTTTCCAGCGGTAGGCCCCCGGCTTGGTGTACTTTTGCATTTCCGATCCAAACTGCCCCTGAACCGCCGACGGAACCGCGAATAAAGCCCTTTTTGCCAATCCTTTGCCATGTAGGTTTGTAAACGAACCAATTGAAGTGATTGACTTTCCCTTCCCCGTTCCAAACGTCAAATTCATTCTTTTGGCTTTCTCGAACATCTTTATGGCCCGCTGTTGCTCAACGTAGTTCCCGCTCATACTCATGCCAGGGAATATGCTATACTTTTCCCCGCGACGTTGATTAGCTGCCGCCTCTGGTAAAATTTCTGCAAGCTGTTTTTGTACCTTGGCCCCTAGTGTTGGAACCCTTGTGCCGTCATCTTGCTTTAATTCCTCGTCGTCGAACATGGAAAGCT
>JAJXVP010000276.1:2246-3982 GCA_021782055.1 bacterium
CCGCGACGTTGATTAGCTGCCGCCTCTGGTAAAATTTCTGCAAGCTGTTTTTGTACCTTGGCCCCTAGTGTTGGAACCCTTGTGCCGTCATCTTGCTTTAATTCCTCGTCGTCGAACATGGAAAGCTGGTTTTTGTCTTTATTTGAAAGCAACTCATAGGCCTTGTCGCGCCATGAACCTTCGGCGAACCTGCCGCCACTCATACGGTTTGCGACGGTTGCCCCTGCCTCCGATAGCGCGGCTTGTGCCTTTTCTTTGTAGCTGTCTCGATCTTCTTTTGAAAGCATCCCGAGAACGTGGTCCCTGCGATTTCTTATTTCCTGCTCGCCTGTTTTTAGCTTGATTTTTCCAACCTTGGCGTAATTTTCGGCAAATGTTTTGTTTAGCTTTCCTCTTAAAAGGTCCTGAACTGTTTCCATTGCCCGCGTTGAGTCGTCCCCATGCATCCGAACGTACTCACCCCAGGCTGTACCTTCGGCCCTGTCATCATCATCAACGGTCAAATAATCAGAAGGCTTCAGCCCGCTCATGTTTTCGTGGTAGTGATTCCTTAATGCCTCGTCATGAGCCACTTTTAACTTTCCTGGTAGCTCTTCCATTGCGGCATGGTATGCCGCTTGAGCTTTTTTAGGTGCATTTTCCCAGTCCTTTGAGTCTTGGTTGAACCATATTCCGTTTTCAGCGTTTTCACCCAGGGTTTTAACGCGGTCAATCATATCGGAAGCTCCTTCAACCCCTTTGGAATATGATTTTAACTCGTCTAAATCCCCTGTTTGTTTGTACCGTTCAAGTGCATCAGTGTCCACACGTGCCAGGGGTGGAAGGGTTTTGTTACCGAAAATATCTTCTTCGCCAGAATTGGCTAAATGTTCTTTGATTTTTTCAATAGCGTTTGCCCTTCCTCCTGACTTATCAACAAACTTCGCCCACTCCTTGCTTTTTATTGTCCCCTTACCGCCCCCGATATAGAAATTTGAACCGTGTGAAGCTTCGGCCCCTGAACCCTTGTAGATGTTCTCTTCCCAGTACCGCCTTAAATCGGTCTGGTCCTGCGGGGTTAGCTCGTCAATATCGGTATAGGCCAGTCGCCCTTCGGGTAGCTCACCAAGCGTCCGGTGAAGTGCCTCGCGTGTCGCGTCATCATTGCCAATTTCTTGTGTGTCTAGGCTTCCAGCGGACGCGGTAGCCCCCTGGTCCGTAAAGGTATCAAACGGCCTGGAAACAACACCTGCGGGAAGCCAACCATCCTCGTCATGCTGGCCGTTTTTAATAGCCTGGATTTCCTCTGAAGCCTTAATGTCAGCTGGGTCAATTTCTGAAAGCAACTTGCTTTTGGCAAAATCCGACAATCTAGCCACCTTTTGCTTTCCCGCGAAAGTTATGGTCCAGTCGGAAGGCTCAAGCCCTATTGCGTGGAGCCTAACTGCTAAATCTTCGTTTGACATAGCCCCCAATGGAATGTCAATCGGCCCCGCACCCCCGGTCTTAACCTCATTTACAAGCGCCGCTTGCGCCTCAAGGTGCCCGAGGGTCTGCCCTAAAATTCTATGAGCCTCGTCAAGATACTCTAGCCTTGTTTCGTTTAGCTCATACTGCTGTTGTAGGTCCCCGGCTGTCTCAGCTTGCCCTAACTCGATTGATGAAGCTCTAGCTAATAGCTCTTGGGACCGTTCCTTTGCCTCTTGAACCATCGGCCCGTTTGTAGCCGCGTGAAAATCAGCCAAACCTTCAGCCAC
>JAJXVP010000277.1 GCA_021782055.1 bacterium
ACGTAAAAAGTGAAGTGGACTATTTTTGTTTTCGTTTTTTGTCTGGGGATTTCCCTTTTTGCACAAAGTCCTGTTCCTGAGTCATTGAAACCACTAGGGTCTGATAAATATGCCGTCACGGATGAGGTCTTTGTTCCACCTCAATACACCGTTGGTGATCATGTGGAATTACGTTTAGCCCTTTTGCCAAAAACCGGAGTTAAGATCATTTCAAGTCGAGAATTGCCCAACCAACCCTGGTTAAAAATTCTCGGCGTTGAAGTACATCCGGAAGGAGCTTTGGTTCGTGTTTCGATCAAGTTTATCCCCTTTGCACCGGGTAGTAAAACTTTACCGCCACTTCCGTTGGGGGATGTAGTCCTCTCAGGCCTTCGAATTCATACTGCCAGCGTCTTGAATCCCCAAAATCCTGGAGATCTTGCCCCACCTCGGCCCCCCTTAGCTCTTCCCCAAACGGCGTTGTACCTCGAACTCAGCCTCTTTCTCTTGTTGGTTTTGCCTTTTGCGGTGTGGCGTTTAATTCGCCCTATAAGAACTTTTTGGGGAGGCCTGAAAAAACGAACCTCTCGAAAAAAACCTTTTAAACATTTGGAAAAAGGTTTAAAAAAGCTATCCTTAAAAGCGGGACAATTACCGGGACCAGAGTTTTATACGGAATTTTCTTTACTTGTTCGCAGTTACCTGACAGAACGTTTAAAAAAGCCGATGATGGCAGCTACTCCGCTGGATTTGCAAGAAACACTGGGTGTTCTTCCTCCCGCTTGGTCTTCCGAATGGATTCGTTTGGTTCATCGAGCCGATGTGGTGAGGTTTGATAGTCGTCAGCCTGCCTTGGAAGAGCGCTGGGAAGATATTGCTTCCGTAAAGACACAAGCCAGTTTACTTGAGTCTGGGGAGGGCTTAAATGTGGACCTTTGAAGCTCCCGGCTATTTGCTCCTTTTACTGGCTTTGCCTGTTTTTGTGGGATTGAGGCATTTCTGGCGAGCTAGGGGAGGGAGAGTTTCGCTTCCTCTAGGGCTGTGGAAAGGGGCGAAGTTGACCTCTTTTCAACCTGTGCTCGCGTTTTTAAATGTTGTTTCGCACCTAGCATTTTGGCTAGCTTGGGTTGCTGTTGTGTTAGCCCTCGCTGGACCTATTATCACACATCAGAAAAAGCTCTACTTAAATGATGGTTCGGACATCATGATTGTTTTGGATGAATCACCAAGTATGGCGGCTCGGGATTTTCCTCCTCAAACCCGCTTTGAAGCAGCCAAAGCTGTCATCACACGCTTTATTCATGGGAGGCAAAATGATGAAATCGGCTTGGTACTTTTTGGTTCTGAAGCGCAATTGAGTATTCCCTTGACCACAGATTATCAAACCTTTCTTAACGAAGGATTAAACCGGGCTCAGGTGATGGGCTTAGGCGACGGTACCGCCTTAGGTATGGGGATTGCCGTGGCTACCTTACATCTGGAAAAGGCACCAGGGAAAAATAAAATGATTGTTGTCCTTACTGATGGCGACAACAACGCGGGGGAAATTCAACCAGGAACCGCAGCTGAACTGGCCCATTCATTGGGCATTCGTCTGTACTTGGTGGGAATTGGAACACCCGATACGGTCCCCTTGGAAATTCGAGACCCTCGTACTGGTTTATCTTATAGCGGTACTCTCGAAGGCGGATTCCATGAAAACTTTTTACGAAGTTTAGCAATACCGCCTTGGGGGCAATATTTTTCGGCCTCCTCACCGGGTAGTTTAGAGTCGATTTTTCAATCCATCGACTCGAAGGAATCAACGTCTCGAAAAATCCAAATTCAGGTCGTGAACGACCAGTTGTATTCATACTTTGTTTTGGCAGCTTTGGGCTTATTGATTTTTTCCTTCTTTGTTCGCAAACTCGTTCTCAAGGAGATTATGTGATTTTTGCACGCCCTGAAGTCTTTTGGGCGCTGAGCATACTCCCTGTGGTGCTCGTCGTTTTAGTGCTGTCCTACCGTCGTGGCCAAAAAGAATTGTTGCGATTAGGGGGAGAATGGCGTCAACATCGATTGGCAGGTATTTATTTCTTAAAAAGCTTTTTTGCAGGCTTGTTATTGTTTATTGCTCTTTTTGCATTGATTATTGCTTGGGCTGGTCCCTCTTGGGGGGAACGCTCCGTACCAGAACATGAGAATGGTTTAGATGTCGCTTTTGTTTTTGATGTTTCCTGGAGTATGACCGCCGAAGATGTCAAACCCAGTCGTTTAGCGCAGGGTATTGAAGCGGCTCGCTTTATTTTACGAACTTTTCCTCAGACACAATTTTCTCTCGTCGCTTTTAAAGGCCGTGCCCGCACTTTAACGCCTTTAACAATGGATTCTGATGATTTAGAAAATTGGTTGAATGATCTGGGGCCAACTGTGGCTTCTGGGGTGGGCAGTAATCTCGCCGCTGGTTTGTTAGAGGGGTACCGCTCCTTGCAGTCTCCGGATGATCATCATAAAGTTGTGATTTTATTTAGTGATGGGGAAGCCCGTGATGGAGACGCTGTTTCTGCGGCTCGTACTTTGGCTTCGAGAGGGGTAGAAGTCTTTGCTTTTGGCATGGGTACGACTAAAGGGTCGACTATTCGTCAAGGCCAAGGGGTTTTAGTAGATGATTTTGGCTTTACTGTGATTACAAAACTTAATGCAGATCTTTTAAAGGAAATTGCCTCAGAAACCGGCGGGATGTATTACTTCGGTGCTGACCGTGATCGTTTGGATGATTTGCAAAGCCGTCTAACCAGCCTTGAGAACCCTGCCGTTCGAGGTGGGGTCCAATGGGAGCTGGCTCCTCAGTACAGCCTCTTTTTAGTGGTAGCCCTACTTTGTCTGTCGTCTGCCCTTCTTCTTTGGGTATTTCCCTGGAGGAAAATTCTGTGAAACTCTTGAGTTTATTAACTGGCTTAGTTTTATTAGGCCTTTTGACAGGTTGTTCTGATGCCGAAGATGGTTTGGCCATCCTCTCAGGAAATTATGAATTTCAACGTGGAAATTACGCCTTAGCCAGTTTACGTTACCTTCAAGTTGAACAAAAAGATCGTTTTGGACCATGGGTAAGCTATAATCTCGGAAATGTTTATAACGCCTTAGGTGAGGCAAATTCGGCTCTGGCAGTTTGGAATAATGTAGATAGAAAAGCCCCTGAAGAACTTTTATTTCGCTTGGCCTTTAATAAAGGCGACCTTCTTTATCAAAAGGGTTTATATCAAGAAGCGTATCACAGTTTTCAGCAGGCTTTATTACTCAAACCCGCGAATATCGAAGCTAAACATAATTTGGAACTTTGCCTTTTAAAAATTCAGTCCTTTGCGAGTGCTAACGCACCGGTGAGTACTGCAGCGCCAACGACCCCGACTCCACAAACAAAAGCCCTCTTGGATTATGTCCAGCGTTTGGAAGGAAACCGATGGAAAAGCAATTCGTCACAAAAAAGCTCGCCCTCCTCCTCGGACTGGTAACCTTACTGCTACCGCAGTCGTTAACAGCCTTAGAGGCAAAACTCAGTCTGGATAACGACCGTTTTGTCGTCGGGCAAAAATTTAATGTCAACATTTTAGCAGATACACCAGACCCTTTACAGCTCAAACTGGCACCGGTGACTTTTCCTTCGGAACTGGAATTGACCAGCGGACCTTTTGTTCGTGAAACCTCTTGGGAAAATAGTTCGGGACAGGTCACCAATGGCACCAAAATGACCTTGAGCTTTAGGGTTATCAAAACGGGTATCGTAACTCTTGGTCCGTTTACAATCACCTATGGTTCTCAGTCGTTTTTAGTTTCACCGAAAACCTTATACCTCTTAGCTCAAGATGAATCTCAAAATCGATTTCCCCTGCAAGTCGGCTGGTTTATACCGCCTGGCCCCTATTTTTTAGGTGAAGGCATTCCCGTCATACTTCAGGTGAAAAATCTTGAAACTTTAATTCAACCCACTGAACTGGATGTTTCAGCTCCTGCCAATACGTTA
>JAJXVP010000278.1 GCA_021782055.1 bacterium
ATCAACCCACCGAGGACCCGACCTGGATGCTTTTAGAGGCTCTGGGAATTACCCATCAAAAAGTTTACTACGTGTTTTTATTGGGGCAGTCGCTGTTGGGCGAAGAGGATTTAATCCGCTTTTTTGAGTACTTCGGCGAAGACGCCGCCGTAACCCGTGACAAGGTCGACAGCTTGAAGGCCCTGGGGTATTTGATCTTTGGCACGCGCAACCTGGCCCTTCGACCAGACTTTAAGGAGCGTTTGGACCTTTTGTTAGGTGATGAAGGAAAGCTCTTAGCGTCTCAGCTGGGAAAATTTCTTCGCGAAGCTTGGCAGAAGCAAGGCAAACGCCTCTCGGAGGTGGTCTGGGAGGTTCTTTTGAAAGGGCAAGAGTACGACTTTGCCCTTGAGGTTCTTTCGGCGTATGTCAGTCAAAAAATCAACCGGGGCGAAGGCGATTTTTTGCCGTTGTTACAACTGTCGCGATGGCAGGATATAGCCCACGAAGAGGCCCGCGAACGGCTGATTCTGACCAGTGCGGCTTTTAAACTCCGCTTTGCTTTAAATCAACCTGGAAAAGCTTGGGATCAAGGAAGCCTCGAGGTGTTCCGCAAGGGGTTTTCGTCCGTGACCGAAAAGCTTCCGGTTCTGGAGTGGACGCTTCAACTGGGTCGGTGGCATTTACTGCAAGCTTCGGTAGCCGAAGGGTTCCTTTTGCTTAAGAAAGCCTTAGCGGGCGCGCAGGAACGACACCTCCCTGACGTGGAAATTCGGGCGGGGATAGACATCGGACAAGCCTTACTCATGCGCCAAAAAAACGAAGAAGGGCGCGAGTATTTTGAGATGGCTGGTCGGCTGGCGGAACAGTGGGGTGATAGCTTTCATGTTATTCAAGCGGGGCTCTGGGATGCCTGTGCTCGCTTTTTAGCAGGGCAATTGACTGGCTGTGCTAAGATTCTTGACCGCCTGGAGCCTTTAGCGCGAAAAGGGGGCTTGCACCACTACAGCGCGGCCTTTCAGTTTTATCGAGCCCGGCTGAGCTTTGAGCTAGGGCGCTACGAAGAGGCCGAGAATCAATTGCAGTCCTTAAGCCGCAGGGCTGGCGAGCTGGCCTTACCCCAAGTTCGGGCGTTGGCGAGGTTGTGGGCGGGGCGGTGCCTTGCGTACCAGAACAGGTTTGAAGAGGCTGAAAAGTTCATGACTGAAGCTCCTGCCCACTTAGAAGCGGTGGTGTACCGGGCCGAGTCTGCCCTGTTGCAGAGGGACCCAGAACGCGCTTGGGATCTTTTAGTCCAAGCCCCCTCGGACCTGCAGGTTCAGCCTTACACGGGCGACCGTTTAAGCTTTTCGAGCGGGTATTCTTTGATCGAGGACAAAGCCTTGCCTTTACCCGAGGGAGGAGTTCTGGAACTGCTCTTTTTAGCGCTCAAGGCTCAGGCTGCCTCGTTGAAAGGGTTTAAAAAAGAGGCCCACGAAGCTTTCCAAGAACTGTTGAGCCGCAAAGCGCTTATGGAACTGAGCCGGTTTTCACCCTGGATCTACCTGTGGCATTTTCGCGCTATTGAACGGCAGTCCGACACTGAAGCGCACCGCTTGACCATCTTGGGCCGAGGACTTAAGGCTCTGCAAACGCTGTCGAGTTGTATCGAAGACCCTGCGGAAAGGCAGGAGTTTGTGAATCGGCCGTACTGGAATGCCCAGTTTTTAAGCGAGGCTAGGCGTGAGAAGTTGGTGTAAGCGCTTCGAAGGCTTTTCGCCAGGGTTCAGGCCAGCGAGAGGGGCGGCCGTTAGCCGTTCTGACAAACGCTAACTTCAAAACAGCCGTAAGAACGACTGAGCCCTCGACATGGTACAAACGGTGACTCATTTCTACCGTGGCCGCTCCCAAATGAGACGGGAAAATTTCGAGCTCTAGTTCTTCTTCGGGCAGGGCGGGAGCCAAAAACGTTAGCTGGGCTTGCGCCACCCAGATGCCAAAACCTTGCGTGACCAGCTGTTGATAATCTAGACCTTGTGCCCTAACCATTTCGAGCCGTCCCATTTCTAGGTAGTTTAAATAGACGGCATTGTTGACGTGACCGTAGGCGTCACAGTCAAAAGGCCGCACCCGAAAACGGTAGGTAAAGGGTGGCATAAAATCTCCTTGGTGGGTGCTAAACTGTCACCGGTTCGGCCAAGCGTGCTAAACAGTTTTCGACAATGGGTTCCACGTCGTTGACTTCTAGACCAAGATCCCGAACTTTTAGGCGTTCATTTGACAGCATCCAACTGCGGGTCTTGGCCTCGTAGTTGGCCAAAAGAAAATCTTTGATGGCCAGAACCGCTAACGTATTTTGCACGTTTTTAACATCAAGGCCCCGTTCTAAGGCAAAATCTTTCAGATACTGTTGAATGGTTTCTTCTAAGCGGCTGCGAAACATCACATGAAGATTTTTTTCGCGGCCGTTTTGTAGCGCATCAATGCGCTCTTTCAGCGAGGTTACTTCAAGCTCTGTGCCGTCATACTTTGTCCAAGCCGAGGTCAACGCCGGGGCGCTCAGGGCCTGCCGGGCTCGTTCGCGGCGCTTTTTGTCTTCTTCGCGCATGAGTGTGACTTTAGCTTCGGCCCGGGTTCGCGCTTGAGCGTCTTCTTGCTTTTTTTGTTGCACAGCTTGAGCGGCCGCCTTGCGAAGCTCTTGCTTTTCTTGTCGTTGACGTTCGACCAAGAGGCTTGCTCTTTTGCGGCGTTCTTTGCGTTCTTTCTTTTCTTTCTTTATAAGCTGTTCTGCCCAGGCTCGGGTGTCTTCAATGACGGGTCTGGCTTGTTCCCCGGGCTTGATGCGTCGCCAGACCGACTGCATATAAATGTCTTTTCGAACATTGTATTCGTACGGACTATCACGGGCTACGATGGCATAAATCGCATACAAGATTTCTTCATCCGCGACACCTCGGGACTGCCCGTCCTTGATGACCTGGTAGATACTCGCGTGGGGGCTGTGATGCCGGGCGGAATACACCGAGACCTTACTTTCGAAGCCCGCGTCGCCGGTTTTTAGCCAATACTGCCAACAGTAGGTTAGGGCGATGTTTTCAAGACCCTGGATTTTGGGGTTGATCAAAATCTCTTTGAGGTCATGCTCGGTAAAGGTAACCGACGCCACATCAATGGTGACTATTTTGGCTTTGGTTTGACGCTGGGTCTGGTCCGAAAAGCTTTTGGGTAGGACAAGCCGTATTTCTTTGCGCTCAAAAAGGTGGTCACCGAGGTAATCTTGCAAAACATCGCACACCGAGGCAAATTCTTGGGTATGCCATTCCGCTTCGCGGGAGTAGGCGCGTAGGCGGTCAAGAACTTGAGCCGCCCGTGCTTTTGAAGCGGGTAGAGCCCTCAGAGCCGTGCGGATGGGTTCAAGTAAGGACCAGTTTTTTCCCCTAGGGCCAGAACCGAAACACCGTAAAATATAGACAATGGTGCGGCGGATGGATTCTAGAGAGCGGTCTGCCAAATCTTCGGTGAGCCTGACAAATAACGGGGCAAAGAGCGGGTTCGAGGTGCGGTGCCAACGCAGAAGCGTGGCCCGGCTTTCGGCTTCGGGGTATTTGACAGATAATCTTTGATAGATGCTTCGGGCTGTATCGAGGCTTTTATCAAAGCGTGCCTGAAAGTAGGCTCCAATGTCTGTGTCAACAACACCGTTGATTTCAGGATGTTCTGTTTTGAGAAAGAGCTCGCGCGCTTTGCGCAGCGTGGACGGAAGTGAGGGATTGGGCAAAGCGCTGACCAGTTTGGCCAATTGAGGTTCAAATTCTTCGAGGGCACCGCAAAGATTCTCTTGAGATTGTTGCTTGAGGTAGACCCTAAGGGCTATATACGTTGGCAAGAGGTCGTCTGACAGCGAGGAAAACCCCGTCTGCAGAACGGTGAGCCACGAATCGCTTCGGGCTCGCTCCTTGATGCTGTTCAGAACCTGAGGGAAAAACTCCCCCTTTGTTGAAGATGCCGGCAT
>JAJXVP010000036.1 GCA_021782055.1 bacterium
ATGAGTTTGGCGCCGACGCCCTGAAGTTTACCTTGGTGTACATGTCAGCCCAGGGCCAGGATATTCTTTTGGACAAAGAAGGGTTCCGCCTGGGGTCAAAGTTTGCCAACAAAGTGTGGAACGCCAGCCGTTACCTGTTGATGAATTTGCCCGACGAGGGCCTGTTGGCCCCTGAACAACTTAAGTGGACTACGGTGGACCGCTGGATTTTGACACGCTTGAACGGTGCCATTCTTGCCGTCGATGAGGCGATGGCCTCGTACAAGTTCAACGACGTGGGACACGTAATTTACGAGTTCTTTTGGAATGATTTTTGCGATTGGTATATTGAGGCGTCGAAACGTGACTTATCGAGCGATCAGGTAGACCAGCGCCGCCAAGCCGCGACCAAGCTGTTGCTGGTGCTCGAAGAGGCCCTGCGGTTAATGCACCCCTTCTTGTCGTTCCTTACCGAAGAGATTTCGCAAAAGTTGCCCCGACATGCCCCGAACCTGGTGACCGCGCCCTTTCCAGTGGTCGACCCCCAACGGGAAGATCAGGCCAGCGCCCACGCCATGCAGGTGTTGCAAGAGATTGTTTCGGGTGTCCGTGCTCTGCGGAGCGAGTTTACGATACCTGCCGAAAAACAGCTGAGGGTGAGCCTTGCCCTCAGCCCCGATGCACCGGCGCGGTCGTTTTTACACGAAGAAGAATCGTTAATCCGCTTCTTTATGAATGCCGAGTCGCTGTCGTGGACCGAGCTGGGCAACAAACTGCCCGGCGCTGTTAAAGTGATCGGTACCGGCTGGGAAGCTCACGTGTTTGTCAAAGAGATGGTCGATGTTCCCAAAGAACGCGAAAAGTTGCACAAGACGATCGAGAAAACTCGCAAGTATGTGCAAGCGGTTGAAGCCAAGCTGGCCAACGCGGCCTTTACGGCTAACGCACCCGCCGAAGTTATCCAAGCGGAACGCACCAAACGCGACGAGGCCAGTTCTACCCTGGTGCGCTTAGAAGCGTACTTGGCCGACTTGGGTTGAGACTTCGGTGGGGAGCTTTACCACCGCGCGACCCGAAAGCCAATGAAGTTAAAGGCGTTGTAGAGTTCGGCACTCCCACGGGCAGAGACTTCGCTGGCGGCGGCATTACCCGAAAAGCTGTTGCCCCGCACGACTTTTTCTAGGTTCTGCTGGGCGGTGGTTGGGCCAGAGTAATCGGTAGTGTCGGTGCCAGGATACGCAGAATACCAATCTTGGCACCATTCGCTAACATTGCCGCTCATATCATAAAGCAAAAGTTCATTTGGGCTTTTGGTGCCAACCGGGTGTGGCCTTCGGTGGGGAGCCGGTAGCCATTGGCTGACCTATTGATTTGGACAGCGTCCCAAGCTGGCGAATCGGTAACAGGAATTTTACCCCAAAGGGCAGGGTTGGTTGAGCCTAAAATTGAGTACACCGGCGTCAAGTTTTCGAGCTGGCTGAGGTCATTGCAAAACACCAGGCACGCATACCAGTTCGCGTTCTCGAAGGGAAGAGTGGCCCCCTGGTAAAAGCTCGGGTTGGGCAATTGCGTCACCGTCTGCCACTGCGCTTCGGTTATCAGGTTGGGGCTTAACGCAAAGGAACTCACCGTCATGTTGGCCGTTCCGTTGGCAAAGGTTCCCCCCGTGATAGGAACGAGTGCCCCCAGAGTTGGTGAGTTATAATTTTGCCCAGGCTGGTTTGTGGGACTCGTGGGCGAACCGCACGCCGCCAGCCCGACCAGCGCGACCAGCGTGAAAAACCTCAACCTCATGACCTTTTTAGTATAAGGCAACGAAATTTCTGCGTAAATGGCACCGGCGCGAAAATTTGTAAGCACAATCACGTTAAGAACAAGCCTACATCGCGACAAGTTTGTGATTGTAACGCAAAGAGTTTGTGATTACATCGCGAAGAGTTTGTGACTGTAACTCGGAGAGTTTGTGATTGTAACTCGGCGTGAAATAGACGTGAAGCTAATCGGGGTGAGGAGGTGGAGCAACCCAGGACCTCGTAGGGCTGGCTTGACGCTGAAACAGACTCGATCTAGGCTTAAAACCCGTGGATGAGGAGGTCGATTATGCCAAGTTCGAACAATTATTCAGCGATTTCGCGTATCGGGCGGCTTGAGAGAATCTCGGCCATTGAACCCATTCGGCCACGCGAGCGAAGCGATGGGGCCAAGCCTTTGGGCTTTGTGCCCGAGCCTTACAAGAACGGCAAGACCTTTTTTCAGATTCTTGTGGAAGCCATAAAACTTACTCAGGATGGAAGTGGCGAGAATGGGTAAGGGGGAGGGGGTGGTGATTGGTTCTATGGTATACTCGATAACTAAATAATCTATTGACAGACTTTATTCACTGTATGGGCCTTTTACTTATATGTGGAAGTTTTCCACACAGCAAGGTTCTTTAACGAAAAAAAAGTCTTAAAACTGGAACCCGTGGGATAAGTTGATGCATGAAATGACCATTGAAGATTGTAAATCTCTGATGAGCAGCCCCATTTATCAGCAATTACTACAGGATTTTTGCAGACGTAGGCCATGTGGCCCCAAAGTAAAAAAGGCTTTGCTTGAGGCTTTCATGCGAAAGATAAAGGAAGAGAAGCCAAATTTCTTTGAGAATTATACCGACTTTGACCTTAGAAATATCGATTTTCTTCAGCCCGTGCTTTGGGATCTGCTAAGTTCTGAGCTAGCAAAGTATTTTAACGGCACGAAGGACGATGTGGATATTCCCTTACGCAGGGGCTTTCTCGAACATCAATATTTGATGATCGTGGGCAGTAAAGGTTCCGATCCTCTTGGTGATGAGATGGCTAATTTGTTTTCTGCCTGGCTGTTGTTTCAACACAGGGATTGGGTTAAAACGCTTAAAACCTTTGCCATGCACCAAGGAAATCTCGGATTTTGGAAGAGTGATGTAGAAGGTTTTGTTAAGGACTTCCATGCTTCAGGACTTTATGAGGGGTGCTTTTCGGACCGATCGAAAGGCGGAAGTTGTTAGCCGATATTCGATAGGTCGATACCTAGATAATTCCCAGTTTCTGGAACTCTTCCAGAAAGGATGGATCGGGCGTACCTCCGTGGGGGCCTATTTGCTGAGTCGCTATGTTCAGGATCAACTTGGGAACGGCAACTCGGTGATTGTTGCGACGGTGCCTACCTCGTTTGGTGAAAGAGAGAGACGGCGACGACGAGGAGAAGCTCAATGAAGCCACCTTGCCAGCCCATGGCTGACTTGAAACCCAGCCGAAGTCCCGTCAGCAACAATAAACTTAAGCACATTTTGCAAATCAAACTCGGAGAGTTTGTGATTGTAACTCGGCGTGAAATAGACGTGAAGCTAAACGGGGGAGAGGACGTGGTGCACCCCGGGAGCTTGTGCGAGAGAGAGACTGGATCGACCCTGTTTCTCATGCGCTTGGACACGGAGTCCTGGTACCAGTTCAACGAAAAATACCCTGCTTTCATCAACGACAAAATCTTTATTCTATGCTACTATTTTAAGAACATTTTACAATAAGCGGTAAAACGATGAGTTCTACTTCCATTCGAGATAACCATAACCATGGTACAGTTGGCGATTTCTTAAAGGAACATGTTAAAATCGGGTCCCAGGTCTCGATTGTATCGGCTTACTTCACAATATATGCCTACCACCAGCTTAAGGGTCAGTTAGATAAAATTGAAGGTTTACGTTTTCTTTTTGGCGAACCAACATTTATCAAAGCGATAGATCCTGACAAGGTTGAAACCAAACAGTTTCAAATCGAAGATTCATCGCTGGTCATTCCCGTGGAAAATAGGCTTTCCCAGAAGGCAATCGCTCGTGAATGCAAAGAATGGTTGCGGAACAAAGCGGAAATACGCTCCATGGTCAAGTCCAATTTCCTACACGGAAAACTTTATCATATTCTTCAAAGCAATGGTGTAGAAAAAGCGATTTCGGGAAGTTCTAACTTTACTGTTAATGGGCTAGGCCTTGGTGGAAATAAAAATATTGAGTTAAACCTAGTGGTTGATTCAGATCGAGACCGTGAAGAGTTGAGGAAATGGTTTGACAGTCTTTGGAACGATTCGACGGGTTTGGTGGAAGACGTCAAAGGAGAAGTCCTACAGTATTTAGATCAGCTGTACACAGAGAACTCCCCTGAATTTATTTATTTCAAAACTTTATTTCATGTATTCGAAAGTTTTCTTGATGAAAGCACGGAAGGTGGACTTCTTAATGAACGGACCGGATTTTTTGATTCTGGTATATGGAATGCGCTTTATGACTTTCAAAAGGATGGAGTCAAGGGTGCAATCAATAAGATTTTAAAACACAACGGTTGCATCATTGCTGATTCAGTAGGTCTGGGCAAAACCTTCGAAGCCTTGGCTGTTATCAAATATTTTGAATTGCTCAACCAAAGGGTTCTGGTGGTCTGCCCCAAAAAATTGTCGGGTAACTGGACAATCTACCAGGCTACTCAGAACCATTCGTTGAATCCTTTCCCACAAGACCGGTTTGCCTATACAGTACTATACCATACAGACATGGGTAGGCTTTCTGGAACCTCGGATGCTAATGGTGTTGACCTCGAAAGCTTCAATTGGGGTGCTTATGACCTTGTTGTTATCGATGAATCCCATAATTTTAGGGGCAACCCTATAGAAAAAGCCCGTGAAGATGGAACTACGACTATGAACAGGGCGATGTGGCTCTTAGAAAAAGTGATCAAATCGGGTGCTAAAACGCGGGTACTTATGTTATCGGCGACACCTGTCAATAACACATTGAAAGACCTTCGTAACCAGATTGCTTTTATCACTGAAGGGAAGAATGACGCTCTCGAGGCAAGTTGCGGCATACGCAATGTCTCGCAGACTTTGCAGAATGCTCAGACTCATTTTACGAATTGGGCAGACCCCAAGAAAAACCCCGACCGTACGCTCAAACAGCTCCTTGAGAAACTTGATTCGGGCTTTTTCAAGATTCTCGACGAATTGACCATTGCACGTTCACGAAAACACATCAAGAGCTTTTATAACTTGACTACTATCGGTAGCTTTCCCGTCCGGGAAAAGCCCCTGTCTCTATATCCCGATATCGACCTTACACAGAGGTTTCCCTCGTATGATAGGCTCAACAAACAGATACTTCGCTACAAGTTAGCAGTGTTTAACCCGTCGTCTTACATCAAACCTGAGTTTGAAGCCAAGTACGAGGCCATGGAGGGTGCAGAATATCTGAACTTTCGGCAGAAGGATCGAGAAAATACCTTGATCGCCATGATGAAGGTTAATTACCTCAAACGTTTGGAAAGTTCGATTGAAGCTTTTGAAGTTTCTCTCGATCGGACCATCAAAAAGATAGAAGACCTGGAAAAGCGGATTGCTGAGTATCTCAAAACCCACAGCAATTCCGAAGGCGTCTTGGTCGCCGATGAACCTGATTTAGAGGAAATGGAATCCGAAGACTTCGATGCCGATATATGGAAAGTTGGCAAGAAACTTAAGTTTGATTTTGTTGACCTTGATTTAGAGCGCTGGTTGGGCGACTTAAAGTCAGACAAGGATGAACTGATTGACCTTTACAACAACGCCGCCTCGGTTACCATCGAACGTGACGCAAAGTTGGCCGAACTGAAGAAACAGATTGAGGCGAAGCTTACCCGACCTTTTAACGGCGAGAATCGAAAAATCCTCATCTTTACGGCTTTTGCTGATACTGCCCAGTACCTCTACAGTGCATTGGAGTCGTGGTATCGGACCACCTTTCACAGAGAATGCGCGTTGGTATGTGGTTCCTTTACCAAAACGAGTTTGGGACGTAATGATTTCGACTCTATCTTGATGAACTTTTCGCCCGTGTCCAAAAAACGATCTCAGATGAAGATGAGTTTACAAGGTGTTGAAATTGACCTTTTGATTGCCACGGATTGTATTAGTGAGGGGCAGAATCTTCAGGACTGTGACCTTCTGATTAACTATGACATTCACTGGAATCCCGTGCGTATCATTCAACGGTTTGGGCGTATTGACCGCTTGGGAAGTCTCAACAAAACAATTCGCCTGATCAACTTCTGGCCTACACGAGACCTGGATGCGTATATCAATTTAAAGGAAAGAGTAGAGGCTCGCATGGCCCTGGTTGACGTCACAGGCACTGGCGAAGATAACATTCTGAATGCTGAACAGTTGCAAGAGCTAGTCTCGGAAGATCTGAAATACCGCAACAGACAGCTCAAGCGATTGCAAGAGGAAGTTCTCGACCTAGAAGATATGGATGCTTCTGTGTCGCTGACAGACTTTTCTCTTGACGATTTTCGCATGGAGCTTCTGCGATTCCTTGAGGAAAATAGACGAAAACTGGCACAGTCACCTTTTGGGCTTTATGCCCTAGTCCCTACCCCAAAGGGGCAGGAATTTAGCCAAACTGAAAAAGACATAATAAAGCCAGGAGTTATATTCTGCTTACGCCAAAAGGCCGTTGTAGCAAGAGCTGAAGAAGTGAACCCCCTGTCACCTTATTTTCTGGCCTATGTACGAGAGGACGGCTCGGTGAGGTACAATTTCACCCAGCCAAAGCAAATTCTTGAAATTATGCGCTTGTTATGCCAGGGTGTAGCATCGCCCCATGCCGCTTTGTGTGATGCCTTCAGCATTGAAACAGATGATGGGAGCAAAATGGATAAGTACAGTGACTTGCTCAAAAAAGTAGCAAATGAAATAGTCAGGATCCACCAAAAACGAGAGGCTGGTAGACTTGTCACAGGTGGGCGAGGTGCTGTCCTCCTTCCCCAGATGGATCAAGTGACACACCTAGACCAACTTGAGTTGATTACCTGGTTGATTATTAAATAGGATAGGTCATGAATATTGAAATGAGTCGACAGGCCGTAAATGCCACTCGTGAAGCCCTAGGCGATTTTGACCTTTGCTTTTTGAATGGAAAAAGTGCCGATCCTTGGCAAGCCGAAATCGAGGTACGCAAAGTCATTTTCGATCGGCACGACACCCCTCAAGCAGGTATTGCGATATGACACAGCGCGAAGAAGCTAAGGCCTGGTTGAGCTTTGCTCAACAGCACTGCCTCGTCCTTACTGGGTATGGAGCTTTGGTCCGGTATCTCTTTCAGCTCGAAAGACGTGATGATCAAGTTTATCAGGCTGTCAAGTTAGCTACAGAAGTCTTAGAAATTTTCAAACAGATACTCGCTAAGCGAGGAGACGAATGAAAGACATTGAGGCCAAGCGAAAGATTATTGACGGATTAAAACTGTTTGCTGACACAAACCTAACGGGAGCCGGTTTGGCTTTTTTTAGAACTCTCGGTTACACCACAGAACGACAAGCTCCTATGGCAGAAAAGACGTCAAAATTCTTTATTGAAAATTACGCCCAAGCCTCGGAAAAAACTTTCGATGCTAACAAAGCTTTATGTCAGGATTGGAAGTATGTCGACCTATTATTCCAGCTCACCAAAGATGATGTTAGCTCTCAGAATGAGCTTTTTGACACGGGACAGGTCGACGACACGATCATGGAAAGCTACCTCTTTTTTGTTATTGGCTTGGCCAAGGCAAGCTACAATCGGGGTGAACTGGCGAGAATCACACGTGAAATTAACAAAGTCTTTCCTATGCCGGTACTGATTTTATTTGCGTACGGCGAAAAAGTAACACTTTCGATCATTGATCGTCGTCTGAATAAAAAAGATGAAATGAGGGACGTGCTAGAAAAGAAAGTCACCCTCATCAAAGACGTAAGAATCGTTACCCCACATAGAGCTCACGTCGAGATCTTATTTGATCTTTCGTTTTTTGAATTGGAGAGGCAACATCAAGTACGCAACTTTGTGGAACTGCATAAGGCTTGGCGGTCTACCCTCGATATCAGTGCATTGAACAAGAAATTCTATCGGGAGCTTTCGAACTGGTACTTTTGGGCCATGGGGAGGGTAAGCTTTCCCGACGACGTAGAAAGTGATGGCGAAGTACGCAATGCTACGAATCTTATTAGACTTATCACACGGATCATCTTTGTATGGTTCATTCGTGAGAAACAGCTCGTCGACGACCGATTGTTCGAGCGCCGAGAAATGGAAAAGATTTTAAAGGGTTTCTGTGCGAGCGAGCATTCAAACGTGTACTACCCAGCCATTCTGCAAAACTTGTTTTTTGGAACGTTGAATCAAAAAATGAATGAGCGTGGCTTTGCCGAAGAAGGAGATTTTAAAACCAATCGAGGCCAATACGGTGTCAAGAACCTTTATCGACACGCAGGGTTTTTTCAGATATCACCAGCAGAAGCCGTTTCCCTTTTTAAAGACGTTCCCTTTTTGAATGGCGGGCTTTTTGACTGTCTCGACAAAGAAGACGACCAAAAGGTTGTACGTTACGTGGACGGTTTTAGTCGCAACCCGAAAAAGCAGGCCTTCGTTCCCGATGCACTCTTTTTTAGCGATGAGCATGAAGTGGACTTGAATACTATTTATGGAACTCACGATCGGACCTACCTTGTCAAAGGCCTTTTTAACATTCTTTCAGCTTACAAGTTCACTATTGCCGAGAATACGCCTGTGGAAGAAGAAGTTGCCCTTGACCCCGAACTATTGGGCAAGGTTTTTGAAAACCTTTTGGCCAGTTACAACCCCGAGACCAAAACCACAGCCCGGAACAAAACGGGAAGTTTTTATACCCCGCGTGAAATTGTCGATTACATGGTTGATGAATCGCTGAAGGGGTACTTACAGCAAAAACTACAAGATGAATTAAAAATACCCGAAGCCGATGCCAAAGCGGGGCTCGATATTTTGTTTATGTACACCGAACAAGAACATGCCTTTAATCCAGTTGAACGCGACTGTCTGATTAGAGCCATAGACGGCCTTAAAATTCTTGACCCGGCGTGTGGTTCGGGGGCTTTCCCCATGGGTATTTTGCACAAGTTGGTTTACATCCTTCACAAGCTCGACCCAAGAAACGAATTGTGGAAGCAGAGACAATTAAGTAAGGCCAGCACTCTCGACGATGCTGGCATCCGTGAACGGACTATGGACGATATTGAGCAGGCCTTTGCCAACAATGAACTTGACTACGGACGAAAATTGTTCCTCATTGAAAACTGTGTCTTTGGGGTCGATATTCAGCCTATCGCCGTGCAGATTGCGAAACTTAGGTTTTTCATTTCGCTGGTCATCGACCAAAACAAAAAGTCCGGTACCGAAAACCTTGGTATTCGCAGTTTACCCAACCTTGAAACTAAGTTTGTCGCCGCCGATAGCCTCATTGCTCTGAAGAAGCCCGACGGGGGACTGCTTCGCAACCCTGAAATTGATCGGCACGAAGTGGCACTTAAGGAATTAAGGCATACCTATTTTAGCGCACGATCACGCCACGAAAAGTTGGCTGTGCAAGACAAGGACAAGGCTCTTCGCCATACCATCGCCCAGTTGTTAGAAGCCGATGGGATGTCGCATCAAGACGCTAGCTTGGTGGCCAGTATTGACCCCTACGACCAAAATGCCAGTGCCCCCTTTTTTGACCCCGAGTGGATGTTTGGCATGACTGGTGGTTTTGATGTGGTGATCGGCAACCCCCCTTATGTTCAGATTCAGAGTTTTTCGGGCAAACCAGAACAGGAACGCTGGGAAGCGCAGAGCTACAAAACCTATGCCAGAACGGGCGATATCTATTGTCTGTTCTATGAACGGGGGTTCAGCCTGTTGGCAAGCAAAGGTAGCCTTTGTTACATTACCAGCAACAAATGGATGAGGGCCGGTTACGGCAAGGCGATGCGTAAGTTCTTTTTAAACCAGGGTACGCTTCGTAGCTTGATTGACTTTGGCGACTCTCCCCTTTTCGAAAATGCGACAACCTACACCAACATCGCCTTGTGGAGTGCTAGAAAGGGTTTGGGACCGGTTTTAGTTTACGATCTATCGCACAGCTACCAGGCCGAGACCAGTCTGTCAGAAGTGCTCAGCCTACAGGAACCCGGTGAGGCTTTGTTCACGGACGAAAGTTTTGTGATCGCTGCGGGGGCCCAAGCCGCCGTCAAGAAGCGTATTGAAGCTGTGGGCAAACCACTCAAGGACTGGGATATCCATATATACCGGGGCGTTCTCACTGGCCTAAACGAGGCCTTTATCATCGACCAAGCCAAATACGACGAGCTGGTAGCCGCCGACCCCAAAAGTGCCGAAATACTCAAGCCTATTCTGCGAGGGCGGGATATTAAACGGTATAAGGCCGAGTGGGCGGGCTTGTACGTGATCTTGGCTAAACTAGGTTCTCACAATTATCTGGAAAGGGAATATCCTGCTGTGTTCCAGCACCTCAGCCGGTTTGAAACCTCCCTTCGTTTACGAGGACAATGCCGTTATACCAGCTCTGGCAAACCCAAACGTAACGCAGATTTTCCTGGGCAACACCACTGGCTGGAACTGGACAACAATCCTAAAGACGACTACTTAGCCGAGTTCGGGAAGGAGAAGGTGACCTGGGGCAATTTGGCTCAAGCACCTCAATTTACCTTGGTACCACCGGGTATGTTTGTTAACGCTCCTAGCCCCCTTATCACGCCCTACACAGGCTTTCTTTTGGCCGTCTTAAATTCAACCGTGGTGAAATGGTTTCTGGCTTCAATTTGCATTGAACGTTCTGGCGGGTTCTTTGAATATAAGCCAATGTACGTGGAACAAATCCCCATCCCCTCTATTTCCTCCGACTTACAAAAGCCCTATGAAGTTCTCGTCGACTGCATCCAGTTCGCCCATGCGCATAGTTTGACTGGCGAGGCCAAGGTTCTTGAGGCCGTGGTCGACGTGATGGTTTTTGGGCTGTACTTTGAGGAAGACATGAAGTCAGCAGGGTGTTACATAAACGACCGGGTGGCCGAAGTGGCGCTGGTCGAGGAATTGTCCATCACCGAGGTGATGAAACTGGTAATCGACCTGCAAAATGATGGACGGATTGCGTCTGCCTTGGTTAACTGCCAGACCGTCGGAGTGGTGAAGACGGTGCTAGGTCTGGACGTCCATGGGTGAATTAGGTAGAGAGGTTGAAATGGCTACGATAAGAACAACAAGCGACTCTTTCCCGGCAGGTTCCACTTGGGTTCGGGCCGACTTTCACCTCCATACCAAGGCCGACAAGGAGTTCAACTACACAGGCGAGGACAATAGTTTTGTAAAGGCCTACATCGAAGCCTTGAAGAAGGCAGAGATCAAAGTGGGGTTGATCACAAACCACAACAAGTTCGACAAAGGTGAGTTTGCCGCTCTGCGAAAAGGGGCGATGAGCGAGGGTATTTTACTGCTTCCCGGTGTGGAACTGTCGGTCAATGACGGGGCTCATGGGATACATATGCTCATCGCCTTCGGCGACGAATGGATTGCCGAAGGCTCTGACCACATCAATCCTTTTCTCCAAACGGTGTTCCAAGGAAAAACGCCCGTGGAATATGAAAACGAGAATGGGCGAACCAAGGAAGGGTTGGTTACCATTCTCGAAACCCTCAAGTCCTACCATAAAGATTTTTTCCTCATTTTTGCCCACGTGGAGGACCGATCAGGTCTTTGGACTGAATTAGATGGTGGGAGACTGGAAGAACTTGGAAGAAATGAAGACTTCAAAGATTTTACTCACGGGTTTCAAAAAGTCCGAACCCATGACCTGCCGGAGAGAAAATGCCGTGTCAAAGTTGAGAAATGGCTCGGATGGTACCCTGCCGAAGTTGAAGGAAGCGACTGCAAAAAAATCGAAGAAATCGGCAAAGGTGAGAAGTGTTATCTCAAAATCGGGGCTTTTCACTTTGAAGCGGTGAAGTTTGCCTTGCGCAACGCTACCAACCGCGTCGCAAAAGAGCCTAAGCAGCACAAGCGCTCCTACATCAAACGGCTCCGCTTCGATGGCGGCACTCTCGATGGCCACGAGATTGAGTTCTCGACAGGACTGAATACCCTGATCGGAATTCGTGGTAGCGGCAAATCCTCTCTCATTGAGGCGATTCGCTATGGGCTAGACGTTCCCTTTGGCGAAAAGCCCCAAGACGAGAAATACAAGAAGGACCTCGTTCCCCATACCCTAGGAAGTGGGGGTAAAATTACCATCATCGCGGTTGATGGTTTTGGCCAAGAATATGAAGTTCGGCGAATCTGGGGGCATGGACCAGAGGTCTTTGTGGACGGACTCCGTCAGCCGGGGGTTTCGATTCGAGAAACCGTTATCAATAAACCCCTCTATTTTGGTCAAAAAGACCTTTCCAGTTCGGGCGAAGGGTTCGAAAAGGATCTTGTAGAAAAGTTGCTTGGATCTGCTGTCAGCGAAATTCGAGTCAAAATCGAATTACAAAAAGATCGTGTTCAACAAGTAGCTGGGCGATTTAACAAACTCAAAGACATAGCCACCAGAAGAGAAGAAAACCAACAAAAGAAGTTGGACGCTGAATTCAAATTCGAGCGTTACAAAAAATATGGTATGGAAGAAAAACTTCAGAAGCAAATGGACTTTGACACCGATGGGCGCAAGCTGAATGAGATTAACCAAGCCGTCGCAAATTTTGCAGAGTCCCTTTCAGGAATTCTGGTGGACTACGAAGATACGATCCGTAATAGCCTTCTCTACAAATCCAAACAGAACAGCAGCTTTTTTCTTGGTTATTTCGAGGTATTCAACCGAGTCATGGCACAGTTGGAAAGCGTTGTCTCGGCTGTCGCAAATCTCAAAAATATTCTCCCCGATTTGGAGAAGCAGAAAACAGATTTCGCCGGAATCTTGCAGAGCCTCAAGGAAGAATTTGCTACAACGGAACGCACGATCGCCGATGAGCTGAAAGCCGCTGGCGTTCCCGCTGTACGGCCCGACGAGTTTCGCCAACTCAGCAAAACGATTGAACAAGCCAAGGCGATCATCGAGGAATTGGACAAAGAACAGAACAAATCCAATGCCATTTACCAAGAACTTCTGAAAGAAGTATCAGCCTTGAATGAGCTTTGGTACCAGGAGTTCAAGTTGATAGAGGCTGAGATGGCCAAGGTGAACTCCCACCATTCTTCCTTGGTAATCGAAGTGAAATTCAAAGATGACAAAGAGGCGTTCAAGGCGTTCCTTAAAAGCATGATGGGGGGAAGCAACATTCGAGACCTCACCTATGGGAGGATCGTTGATCAATTTATTGATCCGGTAGCGATTTTTCAAGAAAAAGCCAAAGTCGACGAACTTCTGGGAAATAGTGCAACGGTTTTTTGGCAGTACTTCTCGGATGCACTGGACACGTTTCTCGTCTGGCAGGTTCCAAATCGATTCCTAATCAAGTACAAAGGCAAAGAACTCACCGAACATTCGCTTGGTCAACGCGCGTCTGCGCTGATTCTTTTTGTGCTAAGCCAGCGAGAGCATGACCTGATCGTTATAGACCAACCAGAAGATGACCTCGATAACCAGACGATCTATCAAGACGTCATCAAACTGGTAAATAAACTGAAAGTTGACACACAGTTTATCCTTGCCACCCATAACCCTAACTTTCCTGTCTTGGGAGATGCTGAGATGGTGGTGTCCTGCGAATACCTGAACGACCATATCGATGTTCAACTGGGAAGCATTGATGATAAAAAAGTTCAAGAACGAATTGTAAATATTATGGAAGGCGGTGAAGAAGCCTTCAACCGCCGCAAGGAGATCTACGGAATATGGAAACCTCGGAACTTCTTGAAATAATTGGCCGTGGCGAGGACGGCAAGCACCAGTTCAAGGCAAATATTTCGAATGGCGGTTCTCTTGCCGCAGAAATCGTAGCTTTCTCAAACTCAGGCGGTGGTCAGATCTTCATTGGCGTCAACGATGATGGAACGAGATCTGGGTTGACCGCCGAAAATCTAACCGGTAAACATGGCCTCAACCAACTCATCTCCAGTGTCGCCTCCGATCAGGTCAAACCTGCTGTCAACGTCTCGACAGAGAACATTAAGCTCTTAGACGGACTGGTTGTCGTTGTTTCTGTCCAAGATGGCATCAGCAAACCCTACTTTGACAATGCTGGAGTCATTTGGGTTAAGTCTGGTGCGGACAAGCGAAAGGTGACTTCCCGAGAAGAAATGCAACGGATGTTTCAGAAAGCCGGATTGGTTCATGGTGATGAGATTGCTGCAAACGGAGTGACGACGGCTGACATCGATTTGGACTATTTTCGGCGATTCTATCAAGCCGAGTATGGCGAGGAGTTGGCCCAGTCGGGAATCCCGCTCCCTCAGCTACTAGAGAACATGAACCTTGCCTCTGAAGGGGTTTTGAATATTGCAGGTTCTCTATTATTTTCGCGGACTCCTAATGTTCGCCTTCCTGCCTTTATTGTAAAAGCCGTCGCTTTTCCGGGGACTACGATCGAGGAATCGAACTATCTTGATAGTAAGGACTTAACGGGGAAAATTGCCGACATTTTTCAGAAAACTATCAATTTTATCATTTCAAACCTCAGGTCAGTTCAGGGGGAAGGGGGATTCAATACATTGGGCGAAGCCGAAATCCCACGCGAGGCCCTGGAAGAACTAGTTGCTAACGCACTTATTCACCGTGACTACTTTATTTCTGCCCCAATCCGCGTTTTCGTGTTTCAGGACAGGGTAGAAATAATCAGTCCTGGGCACTTACCCAACAACCTCACCATCCAAAATGTCCTCAAGGGAAACTCTAATATCAGAAACCCAATTTTGGCATCCTTTGCAACACGGATTCTTCCCTATCGTGGCCTCGGTAGTGGCATCAGGAGAGCTATTAAGGCATATCCCCAAATTTCTTTGGTGGATGACCGAGAAGGAAATCTATTTATTGTGACTCTTTCTAGAAGGTGATAAATGCGGTTTTCCGAACCGAAAACACAGATGTGTTGACAGGCGATACAACCTTGCACAGGTCATTGAAATCGTCGTTAAATAGAAAATGAATTTCAATGTCGTTAATGATGCCTGGCACCTCTGAGGTTGTGATATGGTCGAAATTAAAAAAAGAATTGAACAACTCTCCGCTTTGGAAAAGGACCCCAAAAAGCACCTCTTGTACTATCGGCACGCCCTAGCTGATAGCGAACGCATGGATATTAACGCCAACACCGTCCAACAAAAAGGAGGCGTGTTCCCTCACGGAGGTAAGCCCTCTGATAGTCTGTTACAAAAACTTTTTACGGGCATCCCAAAAGAGACGACAAGCCTTGAAATCTTTTACTGCCCTTTGGCGATTCACGCCCGTAGGCAAGACGGGATTTCTTTCGATTCATCTGTTATCTACCCCTATTGGATACCCGCTGTCGTTGACCGATCGGGTGGGTTCGGGCCTCAGCAAAAGGATTCGCTGCTTCCTTGGCTCATACGAGGAGTCCTTGCGCCTAACGACTACCAACCAAAGGAATACCCTGTTCTCTCAACGGTAGAAAAAGTTGATCAAGTGGGAACAAAACTTCAGTTATCTCGGGATTCCTGGACAAGTTATCTTGAGGGTGCCCTTGCTTATTTTCAAGAGCAAGTTGGTCAAGACATTTCAACCTTGTCTCTTGAAGGTTGGGCGGTTTCACACGACCAAATTGCCGTCATTCCCGCTGAGTTAAAAGGCACGACACACCAGTTAATTCAAGTTTGTGACCATTTTTTAGAACGGTCTGGAGGAAATCTCCCTGGCACGCTATCGTCCTTGCTCCTTCCCAGAACCAAGCCGCCCCTTGCTGTTGACGATCCTGACAGGGTCATAGTGGCTTCTAGCCACCACGGACAAATGGCCAACCGTTTTCCTTTAAGCCCTTCACAACGTGTTAGCTTAGCCTTGTTCAACTCTATGGCCACGCATCAAGTCTTTGCCGTCAATGGGCCTCCGGGAACAGGCAAAACAACGTTAATTCAAAGTATCGTAGCCGATGTTCTTGTCAAAGCCTTTCTTTCCAAAGGTAAGCCGCCGGTGATCGTAGGAACCTCGGTCAATAATAAAGCGATTACTAATATCCTCGACAGCTTCGCTTCTGTGACCCCTAGCGAGTCTTTACGAACTGGCTTGAATGAGCGTTGGCTCCCACATTTGGAGGGCCTTGGTCATTATCTTAAAGCTCAATTTGCTGAAACGCAGGACCAAGTTCTTAATGCCGGGTATTGGGTTAGTACACCAGGCTCAAACGGGGACGATGCCTACCATTCCTACTGTTCGAAGCATTCGAAAACCGACTGTGAACTTTATTTTATCAGCAAATTTCTTGACTATAGCAAGGTTCCCCAGGTTGGCAGTTTAGAAGCCTGCGCCAAGATCATTAAAGAGAACGTCATTCGTCTCACTGCGTCCCTAGACAAGCTGTCTCAAAGTATTAAAGTTGTCAGAGATTTCATTGCTCAGAATAACTGGCCAAAAAAGAACATCGCGACTTTGGGAACCCAGGTTGATGAAAAAATCGCTGCATTAGAAAGTAGACGCGCTGTTATTGACGCCTTGATTGAGCGTGAACACCTGCCCTTGCGACGCCCCTGGTTCCTGGTTCGATGGATAGAGCGCCTTCGGTTCGGGCATCCCCAAATTCGTTGGGCAAGAATCCAGTCGGAGCTCCTCACGACCTCCGATTCTTCGTTCAATTTTGAAAGTTCAGATTTCTATGGGCTAGCGAAAGAAGTTTGGAAATTTAGGCGACACCTCCTGCAAGAAAAGTTGACCTTGTACCGTTCGTGGCGAGAGGTTAAACCTGACTTTGAACGCTTAATGCCCTATTTTGCTTCTGGTGAAGAAACCCCTGAATGGATTGAACAGGTTCAGAATAAGCTGGACTTAAAGGAACGGCACGAGGCTTTCTGGTGGGCTTTGCATGGTTTTGAGTGCCAGTGGCTCCTCCAACGCAGTGACGAAGCCTACGCGGCCCTGAACTCCGGACAGGCTCAAAGTACACAGCGATGGGAACAGCGTTCTTATTTAACGCCCGTATTCGTGTCGACGCTTTTTTCTGTTCCTAATTTCTTTTCCTATACAAAAAAGACCCCTCAGGAATCATGGTTAAAGTTTCCTTTGACCGACTGTATTGATCTTTTGATTGTTGACGAAGCCGGTCAGGTCGCGCCAGAATTGGGAGTTCCCGTCTTTGGTTTGGCTAAAAAAGCTTTGGTTGTCGGCGACGTTCGGCAACTGGAACCGATTTGGAGCCTACCAGCAAAGTCAATTGATTTTGCCAATAGCCAACGAGCTGGCCTCGTGAACAGTCGCCAGATTTACGAAGAGTGTTTTGAAAATTCGCAACGAAGTAGTGCCAATGGTAGCCTGATGGTTCTTGCTCAAGACGCCTCTGCTTACCTTTACCCTCCGCATTGGAAAGAAGCCGGTTCGCTTTTGGTAGAACATCGAAGGTGTGTTCCTGATATCATCGAATTTTGCAATCGCTTCGTGTATGAATCCCGTTTAGATATTAAGACAAAAGCCAAAGAATCGCTTTGGCCTGCCCTAGGGTATTGTCATATCGGCGGTGAGTCTAAAAAGGAATTCGGTTCACAGTCAAATCCTATCGAGGCTCAGGCTATCGCTACGTGGATTCAAAAAAATAAAGAAAAGCTCGTCAAAAAATATCAAACCGACCTTTCAGAGGTAATTGCCATTGTCACCCCGTTCAAGGGACAAAAAACAGCCATCACCAAGGCACTCAAGGACATGGGGGTTGAGGCGAATGCGATGGTGGTGGGAACCGTGCACTCGCTTCAAGGTGCCGAAAGGGCGATTGTGATTTTCTCGCCTGTCTATGGTCGAAATCATCAAAGTACCGATCTGTTTTTTAACCAGACGTACAACATGCTAAATGTTGCGGTTTCCCGTGCCAAAGATCACTTCTTTGTCTTTGGGAACATGTCCCTGTTTAGTCCAGCTTCATCAAATACTCCGGCTTCCAACCTCGGTCAACTGCTGTTCAAGGCACCGAGCAACGAACTTCTCAACGATTTTATTTTTGAAGAACCGCAGATTCCCTTTTTTGAGCAAGAGCCCATCGATCGCCTCGATGACCTTTCGCGGCATCGTAAAGCTCTGAAAAGGGCTTTTGAGATTGCGACGACACGTTTGGTTATCGTTTCACCATTTATTTCACAGGCCGCATTGCAAGCAGACTCCATCGCGGAGCTTGTACAAAATGCGGTACAACGCCAGGTTGAGGTGCTTATTTACACAGATGCCCACCTTGATATTGTCGATGGGAAACTCAAACAACAAGCGGCTGCAGGACGAAAAACTCTAGAAGACGCCGGTGCAAAGCTTAAAATTGTTTCTGGGATTCACAATAAGACCCTTATCATTGACCGTCAGGTATTCATAGAAGGTTCTTTCAACTGGCTCTCAGCAGTGCGGGATGAATCCAGTCCCTATCATAGGCATGAGACCTCTCTTGTCATTAAAGCACCATCCTGCGAACGGTTTATCCTTCGTGCAGAAAATGAGTTGGGCCTTAACTCAAATGTTTCAAATTGACGCCAAAATTGGAGTTGACACGGCAATAACGATTTCTTTTCAGGAAGAACCATACCGAATCTGTCACACTTCGGCCAAGCTCTGACGTTCTTCGATCAAGCGTTCCACGATAGTAGGGTCGGCTAACGTCGTGGTATCGCCAAGATCCGAAAAGTCCTGCGACGCAATCTTACGCAAAATCCGCCGCATGATCTTGCCTGAACGTGTCTTGGGTAAACCGGGGACAATCATAATTTGATCGGGCACAGCGA
>JAJXVP010000279.1 GCA_021782055.1 bacterium
AACTTGCTGACGAAATTGAAGAGCGTCGGTTAGTTGAATTAGAACTTTTGCGAAAGCAGAATACCGAGGCCTTGGGTCTACTTGCCGCAGGCCTGGCCCACGACTTTAACAACCTTTTGACCAGCCTTTACGGTCATATTGATATGTTGAGTTCTGAACTTGGTCCCGAGATGGGAACCGAACGGCTTGTACTGATTCGCCATGCCCTCGAACAAGCTCGTGGGCTGGCCCAGCAACTGCTCACCTTTAGTCGCGGCGGTGCCCCCGTTCTTAACCCTACCCTGTTACCTCAGTTTATTAAAACAACGGCAGACTTTCTTTTACGGTCTACCTCTTGTCGCGCAACCTATTCGTTTCAAGAAGATTTATGGCCAGTCAACGCCGATGGCGAGCAACTTGCCCAAGTTTTGCAAAACTTGATTCTTAACGCCGTTCAGTCCATGGAACGAGGCGGTCAGGTTACGCTTAGTGCTAAGAATGTTGAACTTTTTACGGCACAAGGTGCGTTAGCCCCCGGTTCCTATGTCGAAGTTTGTGTTCAAGATACAGGGCCGGGCATCCGCCCCGACCAAAGGGCGCAAATCTTTGAACCTTACTTCACGACAAAAAGTGAAGGGAACGGCTTGGGTCTGATTACCTGCCGAAATATTTTGCTTCGCCACGGAGGCTGGCTAGACATCGATACCTATCAACCCGGCCAAGGGGCGGCTTTTAGGTTTTGGCTTCCTCGCGCTATGAGCCCGCCAGAACTTAAAACCCCACCATCTACGACACATGCCGTCGGTCCGGCACGGCTCTTGATTGTCGATGATGAAGAAGGCATTCGCAAAATGCTCAAAGAGCTTTTAGGCCGCCTAGGCCACCAGGCCGATACCGTTGCCGATGGGAAAAGCGCCCTGGAGATCTACCAGGCGGCTCACGACCAGCCCTACAAAGCTGTGATTTTAGATTTAACCCTTCCTGGCGGTTGGAGCGGCGAAGAAGTTTTTAAAAAGCTTCGCGAAGTGAACCCCGAGATAAGGGTGGCGGCCAGCACGGGCTATTACGAAGAGGGTGATTGGGAAAAGCTCAAAATTCTGGGTTTTAAAGGTCTACTACGCAAACCCTATACACGAAAAACTCTAGAAGCCCTGCTTGAGGAACTTTTGGCGTAAGGCTTGTCGTTTTCGTTGACACAAAACGTCGCTTTATGCTAATTTACTTTTCGCTACGGGCTGTAGCGCAGGGGTTTAGCGCACTAGTCTGGGGGACTAGGGGTCGCCGGTTCAAATCCGGCCAGCCCGATAAGGTATGTAACGACAAAGCAAGAACTTAGGTTCTTGCTTTTTTGTTTTTCAGGGCACAAAGCCCCTTTTTTTCGAAGGAATTGATTTAGCCGTGCGCGAACTCCGCCCGGAAGGCTCGCTAACTGTGAGGGTCGCGTTCTTGATACAAATATTCTCGTCAGCGGCTATGGAGTCGGTTTAGGTCGTTCAGCTTAAAATTCATCACAAATCGTCATAGACCACAAGCTACCAGAAATTCCTCCGCAGATTGTTCATCTAGGTTGGTAAGGTCGCGACGCGCTCCGTGCGACAAAAACCACTCGATAAGTTGGCGACGTTTGGCTTTTTTATAGGGTAGGTCTCCACTAGCCAGCACCATGAGCGGTGTCAGCCCCTTCTGATTGTAAAGATCAACGGGCAACCCCAAATCCCACAAAAGGTCTAGTAAGCCAATGCTGGGATAATTCGAAAGGATAACCCAATCCCAAAGGGTTCGTTTTTCTATTCGTACCGTAGTAAGGTCAGGCGAAAGTCGGGTTAAATAGGTCCGAAAGGCGTCTTTGAAAAAACGCTGTTTCTTAGCTCCATTATATGAATACCAGAAGCAAAATTCTTTAAACGCTTCTTCCACCGGGCTGTCTTTTTGTTCCATCAAAAAGTCCAAGAGTTTGAGAGATGCCTGGCTATTAAACTGAAGCTTGACCACCAGCTTTTTGATGCGTTCAGGAGTTAACACATAGCCGTGTTCCACAGCCCACACAAGCCGCTTGAGTCGATTCATAAAGGACTTCTGGTTTGGCACCATGTTCTACAAGCAACTTGGACCCCGCAAGTTTTTCCTTTCCATATCGCGGTTTAGCACTATCCGTGAATAACCATAGGTCCAGCGGACTTAAATAGTCAGGTCCCTCGAGAGAAAAAACACCCCAGCTTAAAAGCTCCGAAAGAACACCCACCGAATTATACCTGCAAGCCAATTGCAAAGCTGAATGCCCTTCAGAATTGTCTACCTCAGCTCCTGCTTCCCGCAAAACCGTTAGAACCTGCGGGTTGGCGGTAAAATGAGCCGCAATCAATAAGGCCGTTTGTTGGGAGGAATCACGGTGTTCAAGACCTGGAATATTACCTTGGAGTGCTTCGTCGACTAAAAAATGGATGGTTTCGGGGTGGGGATTATACGCACAGGCAATTTGCAACGCACCCCTGCCTTCCTCATTTGTAAAATCCGGAAGGGATTGCGTTTTAAGAAGGCCCGTGAGTTCGCCCATTCTGGCATATTTGCAAACCTCTAACAACTGCCAAGGGTTCAACACTAAAAGCTTTTGAAAATGCGTTCGCAGATCCCAAGGGGCGTGGTGAGCTTTCGGGCCAAGATAACTGTCTACGGTTAACCCACGTTTATCTTGCAGGGAGGGATCCGCACCAGATTCCTGTAACAACTTAACTACACCATAAGCAGACGACTGGCAGGCCAGCATTAACGCGGTACGACCCTGGTCATCTTGGGCATTAACCTGTGCACCAGCCTCCAAAAGGTATTTTACAATCGATTCACTCACAAAAACATTCTGGTCGCAGGCCACCATCAAAGGTGTCTGTCCTTCAAAGTTCCGGAATTCGAGCCCAGTCCCCTTTCTTTCTATCCAAAAGCGAACCTGCTCCACTGTGCTCATACAATGTAGCCTACTAAAAATAAACATGGGTTCATTTTTGTCGTTGGCTTCGAAGGGCAGTCCGCCATCCAACAACCACTGAAGGGTACCTTCAGAAGAAGCCGGCAAAAAGTCAGCGAAATCTCCTAAACTCAAGATTTCTTTACCTTCCTTCGAGACCCCCCCCCTTCTCTATCAACGGCGTTAACGCTTGTAAACTTTCTACCAGCGCCCGCTTCTCCAAATTTTTGTAATCTAACGGTGTTTCCCCTTGATAATTGCGGGCATTAACCTTGGCGCCAGCATCCACTAGCAGTTGAAGCTTCTCGCGGTTCCAGCGGTAGCTAACAGCTAGGTGTAAAAGCGTATTTCCTTCCGAATCCCTTTCTGAAAGATCCAAGCCAGCTTTGAGCAAAAGCTTGAGGCATTCTGTGTTTACAGATTTATGACTTTCAAACCAAGGAAGGATATTCTCTGGCAACGACGTGGAACACCAACACGCCTTCAACGCCGCAGAAGGCTACCAACAGTTCAATCACTTCAAAGGGAGCTTGTTTTTTTATGGCGAGGTGGAGAACGGTGTCTCCGCAAGGCTCAACAAGTGTGGGGTCACCCCCCGCCTCTAAAAGAACTTTTACAACAGCAAGGGGACGTTTTAACCTGATAGCTAGACTCAGGGAACTGCGCCCTTTGGCATCCAAAACGTTCGGGCGAGCGCCTTTCGCTAGCAACTGTGAAATAACGTCCGGTGTACCCCCTTTAACGGCGTCCCAAAATTGGTCTTGAAGTGAAAGGGGTGCGTTTTCGTTGTTCATGTATCCTCCTCGCGCCACAAGTGTGGCCCTTGAGAGCAAGATAAGACGCTACGTGAAGAATAGCTTCAGCAAAAGCAAGGGATTTAAAAGAAGGGGAGGATAAAAAAAAGAGCCTGGCGACGACCTACTTTCCCGCGATAGCAGTATCATCGGCGCGGGAGAGCTTAACTTCCGTGTTCGGGATGGGAACGGGTGGGGCCTCTCCGCTATGGTCACCAGGCAATTAAC
>JAJXVP010000280.1 GCA_021782055.1 bacterium
TCGAGGTACCCATGGGATACCGTATTGCCGCGTTGTTAATAATGGACACGGCTTTGGAAGGTTGCCCTTCAAACCGGTAGGACAAGGCGGCAATGATAGGAAACGCATATTCACCAGGATATTGAAGCGCCGATTTTTGGGCTAATTCTGCCGCTGTTGCCCAATCTTTGTATTGAAAAGCGAGCATAGTAGAGGGCGGATAGGCGTAAAGGAATTTGGGCTTGTTTTTGAGAATCCAGCGATACGCCGTCCAGGCTGCATCAGTATCATTTTTACTGTCAAGAATTTGAGCCCTGTACCAGTGTCCATAAAAGTTCTGCGGATCGAGTTTAAGAACTTCGTCCGTGTCCGCTAGGGCATCATCAGGTTTGTACAGGTGAAGCCACTCCATACGGGCTCGATCGAGGTAGTGCCAAGGATCTTGAGGTGCCAAGGAAATGGCTTGATTTATGTCTTCTTGAGCCGATTCCCAGTTGTTGAGTTTTTGATCGACGAGGCTTCGGGAAGCATAGGCTTCATCATCTTGAGGGTTGAGTTTAACCGCCCTATTCAGGAGCCCTTCGGCTTCTTTCCACTTTTTTGCAGAAATTCGAATTTGAGCCAAGCCTAAAAGAGCTTCGCCATTTTCTTTGCTCGACAAGGAACTCTGAAAGTCAGTTTCTGCTTGTGCAGAATTCCCTTGCGCCAAAGCAATTTGACCTTTGAGGGCTAAAGCTGAGCTGTTTTTGGGGTCATGGTGAAGGAGGGTTGTGAGATAAGTCTCACTTTGCGGCATATTCCCCTGGGCTGTGCTGATCAGAGCAAGGGAATAAAGGGCATTAACATCATTGGGATCGCGTCCCAAAAGAATATGAAAGGCACCAGCCGCACTGTTGAAATGCTGAACAGCGAGTTCAAGCCCCCCGTATTGAACCAAATCAGACCGCGATAGGCTATCTAAAGAACGATGATGGTCTTTTAGAGTCTGTTTTGCCGCAGCCAAAACGGTAGGTGCATCTTGAGGCCCGTGATACCGCGCTAAATCGGGGGCAAGCAGATTTTCAGACGAGGAAGGTGAAGCCGGGGGTGTTTGGGGTGGGGGCGCTGTAGTAGCGGGGGGGGCGTTCACCGGTGAGGTAGCACAGGCGGTGATCATTAAAAGAACAAGGGCCAGCGGAAAAAAGGTCAGCCAAAGTTTCATGCAAGTATCTTATCGGAACTTGGCGCGGTTAAGCAAGGTTGCCATTTTAAACTTGGGTAGGTAGAATAACGACTATGAGAAAAAAGCGTCCCGTAGGATATTTTCTATTGCCCTTATTGTATGTTGGTGTGATCCTCGGGCTGATGGTTCTTCAGTTTTCAAAGAGCGAATCGTTTTTACAGTCGTGGGGCGATTGGACAGTAAGTGGTCGAGCACCGTCTTCACGGGGATCAAGTGCCCATGATTTGTTGGATTTTCAAATTCGTGGCCAAGGCATGAAGTTTACTTTTTCAGCTGCACGACCGGCTGTAGTGATTGCCAACGATGGAACAGCTTTAAAAACTCGTCCTGTACGGTGGACACGCAATGCCGAAGGGGTCAATGTACTCTTTCAGGATGGAATGCGTCTTGAGTACCTCAAAAGCTCCGGGGCGAACCATGAAATCGTTATTCAGCCCTACCTCCCGGAATCGTTGAAAACTGCCTCGGCAATTGTCTTGCCCTTTTCCCTCGAAAAGGGTTTGTCAGCGGTTCGAGATCCTTTCCTCCCTATGCTCACCTTGGGGCAGGGACCGCAGGTGACTGTTGTTTCGCTCGACGGGGGCGGGGACCTTATCACTGAAGATAATTCCTTCTTTTTAAGAACTGGGAGAACCATTCACCCGATTCGGATTGAGACCCTCAAGTCTGGACTTGATCCGCTAGCTCGTTGGGTAGGGGCTACAGCGCCTCCGCAAGGAGTAAAAAGCCTCATGGGTTCGTATTGGGCAAAAGCCTATGCGGGGTGGTCCAACGGCCGTTACCATGGTGGGGATTGGGATATGGGAAATGGTAATACCCGCTTTTCAGAGGTTTTGGCGGCGGCTTATCTCCGCGAAGCTTTCCTCAAAGGGGACTACGACTCGGCCATCGACAAAGCAACTGCCGATGCTAAAACCTGGGGCTTTCGCGCCATGCCTTATTTTGGCAATCTGATGGACACCACGCAGGCAAAGCGTGTTAAGGTAGAGTTAGAGGCTTCTCAGTCTTCTTTGGATTGGACCAACCCTAACCTTGTTCGAGATGCTCTTTTTTATGGTCCTGATGGCTTTGCGGATCAAGTGAAAAAAGCCCTGTTGAATGACCCTTTGCCTACCAGCTGGGAGGGGCGTCTAGGGTATTGGGCTAACCTTTTATACTTGGCGCAATCGGACGCCAATGGAAAGTGGCTTGCTCGTTCGTCGGCCGTGGCTTCTGCTGTACTCAGTGGGTTACAGCGCGACGAAACGCAGGTGTTTTGCCCCGCCTCGGGTGGTGGTCAAAACCTAAAGGCAACCATGATTCTAGGGAATTTGTTGGCCAAATATGAAGCGCTGAGCAAAGAAACGACGTATTTACCCCTGGCGCAAAGTCTCATTGCGCATGTCTTGGCACAAACGGATAAGTGGGGCCTTTTCCCTGAGATTTTAGGAGCGAGCTCCTCTTCAAGCATGGTGCGGCCTGAAGAACTCTTCGAAGAGATTTCGCCCGATGCGCTTCAGGAATATCCGTTAAATGCCCCTTCGTGGCCTGCCCCCGCCTTTTTACGCGCCCCTTCACAGGTTAAAGCGGCTGTAATTACGCCTACGCAAGCAACTTTTAGTTTTAAATTTCCCGTGGGGCACTCGGAATACATCTTAATTCAAGGTGTGCCTACGTTTGATCACATTCTGATGCACGGTATACGGTGGCGAACAGACCCTGATTTCCAAGACTACTCTGATGGTTGGTTCTACAACTCCGGGACAAAAACTCTGTATGTGAAAATCAAGCATCGGGTAGAAACCGAGGACTTGGTCATCGTATTTACGCCGGATTCTGGTTCTTCTTAGGGGAACTTATGAAGCTAACCGTTGTAGTCATCGTAGCGGTACTCCTTTCGGGGGCGTGCGCTACGACTGTTAAACCAACACTGTCCGTCAAAGCCCCGGTGTCCAACTCTCCTCAAAAGCGTACAGTGGCGCTTACACCGGGGGTCTATGCTGTCCTCGAAGGGCAACAAGCTTGGGTTACTTGGGTTTTGAAAGTTTCAGCAGTAGAAGTAGGTTTGGGGGGAGATTTTGAGCATTGGGATCCCGCTAAGGTTGTCCTGCTATCTCCGGTGAAAGCACCCCAAAGCGATCTGTGGAGTGTTACCCTCCCGTTTTCTCCTCGAAGTGTGATCTTTTACAAATTTTATGTTAACGGCATGTGGAAAGAAGACCCCCACGCCCCCCTTACCGTTGACGATGGTTATGGAGGGCATGAAGGAAAAGTTATTGTTGCAGATTTGCTAGCGAAGCAGGATTCTACTCTCGCTAGCAGCAACAAGTAATTAGCACAATTTTGCCAGGTTCTCGGCAGTTAGACCTAAATGAGCCGCCACTGCGGCACCAGGTCCTGACTCGCCAAAGCGATCCAAGCCTAAGACGTTGTCAGCTAAGCCCTTCCAACCCGTAGTGATTCCGGCTTCGGCCGCAACAACCTTGGTCCCTTGGGGGACGAGTTTAGCCCAATGGTTCGGGTTCTCATGTAAAAGTTCCCGACTCGAGACAGAAACAACTCTAACACGGCGCTGGGTGAGCTTAACCGCTTCAAGCGCGAGGTTGACCTCAGAGCCTGTCGCGAGAATGACTGTTTCAGGTTTGTCGGTGTCTTTAACGATATAACCCCCCTTCTCGAAATCCTCTTTCCAGTTGGCCGGTTTTTCATAAACCTTCAAGTTTTGTCTGGTTAATAAGAGAGCGGAGGGGCGGTGGGTTTGCTTCAATGCCAGCTTCC
>JAJXVP010000281.1 GCA_021782055.1 bacterium
GAGCGACAGAACCATAATTCAGCTTCCAACCGTATTCTTTGGCGGCTTCTCGCATGAGCATAAAGCCTTGGGCGTATGATACGAGTTTTGAAGCTAAAAGGGCTTCTTTTAAGTCATTCAAAAAGGCCTTTTTATCGCCCGAGAACGCGGGGAGGGGAGGTAGTGCCAAAACCTTCTCCGCATGGACTCTTTCTTCCTTTAGGGCCGAAAGGGCGCGGGCAAAAACAGCTTCGGCGATCAAAGTAACAGGTACCCCCATATCGAGGGCGTCCACAGAGGTCCACTTACCGGTACCCTTTTGACCAGCGGCATCCAGAATCTTTTCTAACAAGGGAGAACCGTCGGTGTCTTGGTAACCGAAAATGTTGGCGGCGATTTCGATAAGGTAGCTGTCCAACTCCCCTTTATTCCATTCGAGAAAGGTCTGGCGCATTTCTTGGTGTGAAAGGCCTAAGTACGACTTCATCAGGTGGTAAGCTTCGGCGATCAGCTGCATATCGCCGTATTCAATGCCGTTATGAACCATTTTCACGTAGTGACCGGCACCGGTTTCCCCTACCCAATCACAACAAGGTTCCCCTTGGTCAGTTTTAGCGGCAATCGCCTGAAATATAGGCTTGACGTGCGGCCAAGCTTCGGGGTTTCCGCCTGGCATTAAGCTAGGGCCATTGCGGGCACCTTCTTCACCACCTGAAACGCCTGTTCCCACAAAGAGGATTCCTTTTTCAGCAAGGGCTTTTGCTCTACGGTTTGTATCGGGGAAGTGGCTGTTGCCACCATCGATGAGGATGTCGCCTTTTTCCAGGAAGGGAAGGACCAACTCAATGAACTGGTCTACGACTTCTCCGGCTTTTACCATCAGCATGACTTTGCGGGGTCGTTTGAGGGCAGACATAAACTCTTCCATGGAATGGGCGCCAATGAGTTCCGAACGGCCTTTTCCGGCGTCATTGAGAAAATCATCCACCTTGCTGACTGTTCGATTGAATACCGCGACGGTATAACCATGATCACACATATTCAGGACAAGGTTTTGTCCCATGACGGCCAGTCCGATCAGGCCGATATCGGCATTTTTTTGCATACTTCTCTCCTCGTCAATAAGTTAAGTATAGCTGGCTTCTCAGGAAATGACTACGACGGAGAATTGTCAAATTCTGGACAATAAAGGCCCTTGACGGTCAATAACCAGATTATTATATTGAACTCACGTTCAATGAACGTAGGTTCAGAAAAATGCCAAAGAAAATCCCTGATCTTGAAGCCAAGATCTTAGAAGCTGCCCACCAACTCTTCCTAAAAAATGGTTACCTGGCTGTCAGTATGAAGCAGGTGGCGGTCGAAGCCGGAACCAGTGTCGGGAATCTCTATAATTACTTCCGCACAAAAAAAGACCTTTTTCTGGCTGGAAGAAAACTGGGGTTAGAGTCGTTTCAAAAAAACTTGAAGGAAAAAGTTCGTCCTGATTCCGAGCCCTTGGAAGTTCTTCGCCTCCTTTTGACGAATCTTCTCGAAACCTTCGATAAGCTTTCGGGCTTATGGGAAGATTTTATGGCGGAAGTGTCGACCAGCTTGTCTCGGGAAGATGCCCTGGCCCTTCATCGGGAACTGCAAAAAGACTCCCGCCGGATGGTGATCGATCATGTCGAAGGAATATTGCAACGACTCGCCGTTCAAGTTCCCCATCTTCGCGAACTTCTGACCTTTCCTGAGTACCGCTTTGCGACCAGCTTGGTATCCCTCGTGAAGTTTCTGGTTCGCACCTATCCTGGCGAACTCGAAGAAAATCGCCGGTACTTAGAAGCCACGCTCAAGGCGTTTTTTCAACCTTATGAATGTTTTGTAAGTCAGCCCGATGCCGTCTCTGCGGGATCGGGGAAGGAACACGTATGACCAAACTGCTTTTCACCGCTTTGTTTCTTGTCACGGGGTTGTTTGCCTGGGCAGAAACTCCACTCACCGTCCATCAAGCTGTTGAAGAGGCTTTGAATAACAACCTCGGGTTAAAAGCGGCGGATGTTGCGACCCAAATTAAAAAACGCGACCACGATTTGGCCTGGAATAAGTTCTATCCGTCGGTTTCGGTGAGCGGGGGGTATATGCGGCTGAATGATGTGACGGCTAGCGAACGTCCCATAGGGATAATTCCCACATCTCCGCCTCAGTTACTTTGGCTCGTGCCGACGAACGATAACATCCTTACCAGTTTCAAGGCTCAATTGGCCTTGTCTCCCGCCATGTTCTCAGCGGTTGACCAAACGCTCATCGATTACAACAACGCGAAAATCTCTCTGGCAGAAGCAAGGCAGAACTTGTCGACCGAAGTTAAAAAACTTTTTTATCAGTTATTGGTACTACAAGAAACGATAAAAGTGACCGAAGCGGACTTGGCCAACGCCAAGGAACGGTATCGCCAGGCACAAGTCAACTACAACGCGGGACTAGCCCCTGAACTGACCATGTTGCAATCGCAAGTTGCCTACGAAAACAGAAAGCCGGCACTAGATAACCTTCAAGTCAATTATCAGCAAGTTTTGTTTGCGTTCGAAAACCTCTTGGGACGAGACAGCGACCCCAAGCTCAAACTTTCGGGGACTTTGGATGTACCGTCGAACTTACCAACGCTGAATGCTCAGACGCTGGCAGATAAGTTTATTGACCGAAGGTGGGACCTTCAGGCGGCCGAAGGCCATGTTAAAGCGGCTGACGGTTATCGCAATATCGCCAATGGTTCTTTATGGCCTTCGCTCATCCTATCTTATAGCGCAGACCCGACCCTGAACGGATATTTTTATTCGAAATGGGATCAAGGGTCGAGTTGGCTTCAACAGACGGGTAGCTTTACGGTCTTGCTGAATTGGCAATTAGATGCGTTGATTCCGACTTCACAGGCGGACAATCAGCGCCAGGATGCCTCTGACGCTGTGAAAGCTGCCAAGTTGCAGTTGGCAGAACTGGAACAAACGGCTCGCTCGCAAGTGGTCACGGATGTCGCTCGCCTGAACACAGCCGTGGTTGCTCTGAGTAGTCAAGAAGCGAATGTCGCTGTGGCGCAAAAGGCGTACCAGCTTACCGATGAAGCGTACAAGACTGGTGCCAAAAGCTTTTTGGAAGTACAGGACGCTGAATTGCAGTACGAAACAGCTCAGCTCAACCTTTTGAATGAGAAGGATAGCTACATTACCGCCTTACTGGATCTAGAAACCGCATTAAACAGCACAAGAGAGGAAATCTATGGAAAATAAAGAAACACAGGGAGCCCCCGCTCCCGTGCACAAAAAGAGCAACGCGAGATTTCTCGCGCTGATTACTGCCATTATCGTGGTTGGCGGCGGTCTTACGGCGTGGATTGCCTTAAACCCCACGGTTTCCACCGATAATGCCGCTGTAGATCGGGATAAAGTCACGGTGAGTTCAAAAATCATGGCGCACATCCTGAAGATTTACGTCAAGGAAGGCGACTTGGTTCCCGCAGGGACGGTCTTAGTGAAGCTGGACGCCACAGATCTTCAAGCTCAAAAGACTCAGGCGGAAGCCAACGTGGTCATTGCCAAAGAAAGTGCTTTGATGGCCAAAATCGACTTTGACCGCGCCAAGTCAGACTTTGATCGGGCCACTCGTCAGTATCAACATCAGATTATTTCCACACAGGCCTTTGAGCATGCTCAGACGGCCTATGATAACGCGCAAATCAACGCCACCCTCGCGCAAAAGCGTATTGAAGTGGCACAAGGTCAGCTCGACTACATCAACTCGATGCTCGCTTCGGCCACCATGACGTCTCCGTTTGACGCGGTCATTGCCAAAAAATGGTTGCATTCCGGGGACTTGCTCCAACCCGGTCAGCCGGTGTTGACGGTGTACAACAGCCGTTATGCCTGGGTGACGGCTAACTTGGAAGAAACGAAAATCGCCAAGATTAAAATCGGTGATCCTGTGGATATTCATATTGACGCC
>JAJXVP010000282.1 GCA_021782055.1 bacterium
TGCCGTAAGCTTGTTTCTGACATCCAAAGCGAAACCTGCTCTTTGGCTCGGGTCAAACCGGTATAAAAAAGCTGGCGGGTTGGTGCAAAGCCCTCCGGCTGTACGTCGGGAAGAACGAGAGAAACCTTGGCAAATTCCGAGCCTTGCGATTTATGAATAGTCATGGCAAAGGCGATGGTGTGACTCGGGAGCTGATTCTCAAGAAACACTGCCGGTTTTTTCTCGGACCGTTGAAAGTACACACGAATACGATCGGTGCGAAAGGCTACGCCCAAATCGCCGTTAAAAAGATTCAAGCGAGGGTCATTTTCGGTGATCATTACAGGCCACAGGTTAAGGGGTTTCTCTTTTGAAAAGCGGTCGTATAACCGCTCATTTAAAGTCCGTTGACCCCAAGGCCCCTCGTTGGTCACCGTCAAAAGCATATGGTGGCTAAGGGCCTCGAGGGCCGCTTCGGGGGATTGTGCCGCTAAAAACAAAGCATACGAGGCTGCAAAACTCTCGATTGCCTGCGCTTCTAAAGCGTGAAGCGATACCTGACCAACGGTGCCAAGGTTTGTCAAAAAGGCGTTAAGGGGTTCAGCCTCGCCCTTTAAGGTCAGCTGGGCCAAACGGCCAATTTCTTTGTCATCACTAAAACGATAGCTGTGCTCCAGCTTTACCAAGGGGCTTGGCGCGTGGGACCTCGACTCCTGCGGTCCCGCTGGCGAAGTGGTCAGGGCCCACCAAGCGGCTGAAAAGGCGTTGGCAGGAAAAACCTTCGCTAAATCGCCTAAAATATTCCCTGGTTCAACGGAGGGGAGCTGATCGGGGTCACCCATTAGAATCAACGTCGCAGACTCCGGCAAGGCGTCTAAAAGCTGATCCATCAGAGTAAGGCTCACCATCGAGGCCTCGTCGATCACGACAAAATCGGCGTCGAAAGGACGCTCAGAATGGTATTTTGGTGCCCCTACCGCGCTACGAATTCCTAACAGTCGGTGCAGGGTCTGGGGTTCGAGAGCGGCAAGGGGGCCTGTAAATTCTTCAGGAATCTTGGCTAGGGCCTTCCTCAGTGATTCACCCATGCGAAAAGCCGCTTTGCCGGTGGGCGCCGCAAGAGCTATCCGAGGAGGGGGCAAACCTCGTTCTCGTCGATCGGCAAACTGATGAACTAGGAGTTGAGCGAGGACGGTGGTCTTTCCTGTGCCCGGTCCCCCAGTAAGAATTCCCAGTTGAAAGAAAAACGGGAGGTACGCCCCTGCTTCTTGCAAGGCATTGAGGTTAAGGGCTTCGACACGATGGCCTTTGATTTCAGAAGTTCTGGGTTGGTATTTTGCCAGGGCCGCAAACCGCTGGGCCAGACGCTCTTCTTCGTGAAAACAGCGGGTGAGGGCTAAAAGACCATCGGCGTAAGTCAGTGGGGAATTCCCCTCGTGGTTGAGGGCTTTTTCAAAGGTCGGGGCCTCAGGTAGGACGAGTGCCGTGTGACCTTCCCTGTAGCTTTGGTGTACGGCGAGGGCCAAAGTTACCGCCTGGTCAGACGCCCCAAAGCGTCTTTTAAGGTAGGCGGCCAACTCCTGACTGGCAAAAGCTGTTGCGTCTTGAGAATTTTGATTCATAAAAGGGCCTCCAGACCCCGTATCACCGCTTCGTCGGGACGGGTAAAGTAGATCCCGGCTCCCGGCGACCGAGGTGAAAGTCCTCGTAAGAAGAGGTACAAAACCCCTCCAAACTGATCCCACCGGGGTTGACTTGGGCCCAGGTGTCGCCACCAGGCCGTGGAGTACAGCAGGTATTGCAAGTGGTACCGATTTTCAGTCATCGCCTTTTCTAGGGCGGCCGGGTGGTAGTCTTCAGTCTGTGAGCCTAAAAAGTTCGATTTCCAGTCGAGAATGTACCAGCGCTTCTTCCAGGTGAACACGAGGTCGATAAAACCGTGGAGGTAACCTTGAAGTGAAAATTTTCCAGACCAATCCCCAGGGCCTAAAAGCGAGATCAAGGCTTCTTCTGTGAGGCGGGGTTTGTTGGTTTCAGGGTGGGCCGCCCTGAGGTAAAATTCGACTTCCGTGGCTCTATCCTGCCGCGAAAGTTTTGATAAGCTGAACTCGGGGTCGTCGGCTAGCAGTGGTGCGGTAAGAGTATACGCCAAAGACTCCCGTACTGCCTGGCTATGGGCTTCGAATTGCGGCCCCGCCGCTTTCAGCTGAGCCTCGGCTTTGGCAGATTCTTCGGCGTTTAAGGTACCCCCCTCCAAACCCATAAAATCAAGCTTTTCATAAATACTGTGCAACACCAAACCAGCGTTCTTGCCCTTGGGAAAAGCCAACAAGCCCTCGGGAGCCACCCCCTGGGGTGACGGCGTGCCCGCAGGGGCCCGGTGTGCGGTTTCACCGGCCAACCTGGTGTAGCTACCGATTGACCACGCTTCGTGAATTTGACGCTCTGACGGCCAGGCCGGCGGTCTGAGGTTCACGGTTTCGGACTCTTGCCGAGGCGCCACGTCGGGTGGGGTGCCCCACACTAAAAGCGGTCCGGTTTCGTCAGTGACCTGCAAGAGTTCGGGGTTTGCTAACAGCCAGGTTGCGGGCGAATTTGTAGGATCTTTGGCGTTGCCCCAAGTTTCATCAGACCAGGCAGTGATAACGTAAAGCAGGGACTCGGCCCGGGTAAGCGCCACGTAGGCCAGGCGTTGGGCTTCTTGCTTTTTGGCGGTCTTTTGTTGGGTTTTACGACTATCGCTGGTGGCTGGGTCAAGATCGCCCACTAGGGTGTGGCCTTCTCGCCACAAGGGCTCAACCTGATCCTTATTGTTTAACCCGCGCCAAAGTTCAACGGCAAACACCACAGGCCATTGAAGGCCTTTGGCTTTGTGCATGGTTACAATCTGGACCGCCTCTTCGTCCGACTCCAAAAGCTCTTCCTCTTCTTCGCCGTCTAGGAGTTTTCCCGCGAACCACGAGGCCGTTCGTTCTGGTTGTCGGGCCAGAGCCCGGTCTTGAGTTTGAAGAATTTCAAGCAGATGACGAAAGTTGGTGTGCCGACGGTCTTGATTGATATCACCGGCGTTTAGGCCAAAAGCTCCATGATGAATTAAAAATCGCTCTAGAGCGGTGCCAGCACCTGACTTTTCCCAAACCTGGCGTAAGTGAATAAGTTCGTCGTACAGCGTTTGAATTTGAGCCTCATCCTGTGCCCAGCTTGCCAGTTGGCGGTCGTCATAGCCAAAAAGGTCGCTGACTAACAACGAGCGCAACAGGCCCTCGTCTTGGGGGGCCAAGAGCGCCGCGATCAGCAACCGGAGGTCGCCAGCCTCTGCCGAGGCGAGGACATTTTTTGACCTTCCTAAAACGGTGCGAATGCCCTGTTGCGCTAAAAGCCCCTGGAGCTTTTGCGCTGAGGCGTGGGACTTAACCAAAATAGCCATGTCCCGAAGGCGCAAAGGTTGTGCCTCGGAGCTTGGGGCCTCGGCATCGCCACGAGTGGCATGGGTTAACCGGCGGATCTCACGCGACAAATAGTCTGCGGCCAGCTTCATGTCATCCCCAGCTTTGGGCCAGAAGGTCAGGGGGGGCAAGGGGGAACCTTGATACAACACCGGTTTAAGCTTTGCCTGGGCCTGCAGGGCCTCAAAGGCAATCTCGGTGGTCATAAAAGGCCCTTGGTCTTGCGCATCGGCGGGGTTTTCGATTTTTGTTTGATAGACCTTGTTAATCGCCGCCAACAGCCGTTTCTCTGAGCGGAAATTGTTAACAAGCGTCCAATGGTGGTCGGCCGGGATTTCTCGGCTCACTTTAAGGTAGGTTGCTAAATCGCCCCCGCGAAAAGAATAGATTGCTTGTTTGGGGTCGCCAATGAGTGCCATGAAAAGATCATCGCGGCCCATAAACAGCCTAAAAATTTCTACTTGTGCGGGGTCGGTATCTTGAAACTCGTCAATCATGACTGCCGAAAACCGCTGGCTAAT
>JAJXVP010000283.1 GCA_021782055.1 bacterium
GGGTGCTGACTAAAACGGTGGGGGGAATATTATCAACATTGACGATGACTGAGGTTTGCGTGGTTTTTCCCGAGGTTGCAATCGCCGTGGCGACGAGGGTCTGTTGACCATCGGGTAAGTTATCGGTACCCGTGGTTCCTGTGGGGATATTACAGGTCCACGTTCCATCGGCGTTCAAGGTCGCCGTCAGTGTCTTGGACCCGGAGGCGGAGGGGTAAGTCACCTCAACAGATTTTAACGACATATCATCGGCGGCCTTGCCTTGCAGAGCAATCGTTCCCTTCAAGTAGGCATTGGCAGTGGGGGAGGTAATCGATATGGTGGGGGGGTAAAGATCAATTTTTGGACCAAGACCAGCGTTCACGGCTTGGCACGTAGCTAAAGAAAATCCCAAAAGGATTCCCAGAATAGCCCCCGCTACCCTGGGAAAAACCGCATCTTTACCCTTCATGTCACCCTCTCTCCCCAGTTTTTTCTATATCCTATTTTGTAGGCATAATAAGGCGTTTAAGATTCTAACACGGTTAGAGAAAGTGGACAAATGAATTCAGTCTAATTTCTACTTCTTAGTCGCCAGCCAAACTACCAGCAAAACGGCACCGACTAAACCCGCTGTAAAAAGTGCATTAAGCCCGGCAGCTAAGGCTATTGCCAGACCTGCCAGAACAACTCCGCCGCTCATTAATGCTTTGCGGTTTTTTACACTACCGGTATAAAAGATAATCCCCCCCCCAAACAAACGTCGCCAAAGTTCGACCCGCTTCAAGCGACACAAACCCTGTCGATGGTCCCCAGCCGGCGCCTACCCAGGCCATTACGGCACCCACCAACCACATAAGGTTTAGCTCAAGACTCAAGGAAGTTTTTCGGGGAATGATTAAAAAAGAACCTGAACAATGACGCCTAACACAAAAATTGTCACCAACGACACTGGCGAAAACGGCCATAGCAAGGTCAGAACGGCAACAACACTCCACACGGCAAGAACTGGTTTACCACCGAAGGTCTCCCATTTTTGACGATCGGCCAGCTGGCGGCGGAGTTGTTCTTCCCAGGAGCTCATGATTGTTCCCCCTTCTGGCGTTCTTGTTGGACTTGGCGTCGCACCTCGGCAATGGCATCAATATGCGAAGATAATCTTTCTAAGCCTAAGGTTGTTATCGTATAGGAGGTATGAGTTTTTTTTCGGATGAATTCTTTATAACTGGTCAAAAACCCAGCGGCCTCGAGTTTCGAAAGGTTAATACTCAGGTTCCCGTCCGTCACCTCAAGGTTGGCCTTTAAAAACGAAAAATCTACGGTTTTATACAGTGCCAAGGCTGTCATGATCGTGAAACGGATTTCTGAATTCAGCAAAGGGTCCATTTGCTGTTTCAGAGCTAGAATTCCCCCAGGCTGTTTGAGCCCATCCCCCGAGGTCATCCTTCACGCCCCTCCCGCAGACACCATACGCCTGTTACGACTAGTCCCAAGAAACTAACTGCCGAAAAAATAACAGGATAGCCCTCAGGCCACAAGGAAAACTTTGGGGCAGAACCGCAGAAGACAACCGCACCCCAATATTGCGATGGCTGCGACAAAAAGATCCCGTTGGCTAAAAAAGCCAAACCAATCCATGCCATTGCTAAGGGAAAGACAACAATGAGTACAGGGAGGCTTAACAAAGCGAACGCCCAAATGCTCATCAAGGCCCCCGCTTTTAGCACCACGCGGTCGGCCTTGCGGGCCACCCTGAGCATAAGCAAGCTGACGATGACCACACCGAAGGGTATCCAAAGCGCCCAAAATAGGGCTTGATGAAAAACTAGGTCGTACAGCCAAACACCTGTTATATTAAAAAGACCCCAAAAGATTTCAATTCTGCCCATGTACAACCTGTAGTTATCCCGTTTATGCGAAGACAAAAGCTGTTCTACAGGGTTTTGGGGAAGGGAGGGCTGTTCCGTCATCGTGTTAAGATAGGCGGAACCAGCCGTTTCGTCTAGAATTCTTCGTCTACGAGCGAGTCCACTCGATTCCGGCCACATCAATCTGCTGACCATTGGTAGCATCTTGCGTATCGCGAGTTCCCCGGTAACCACCACCCGAAGCAAACACGTCGGCGGTAAAGAAGGGAGCACTGACACGGGTCAGGTCAGGGACTTGTGGAGCCTGAGCACCGTCTTTATGCCAGAATTTCAAGGCGGAAATCGCCAACGTCACTTGATGCCAATTGCCATCATTGACAAAGCCAGCATCACCCGAAGCCAATTCTGTATAGGCAAAGCCGTTGTCACCAGCGTCGGAGGTTCCAGTACCAAAGCCCACGAGCAATTTTCCTGGGTAGGTACTTCTCAGCCAAAAGGTAATATGCCCTTGAGAAAATTCTGACAGATTCACCACCGATGACATCTGAGCAACAATCCCCCACCCCCAGCTTTTTGGTGCCGTGGTGAGAATGGTATAGGAAGCAACGCCCTTTGGCCCATCATTTCCTCCGGGATTAGCGTAAGCCGTGGTCGGGTTGGCATCCCAACCATCCCACTGCATCCCTTCGGCGGCACTTAACGGGAATGTAGCCTGAGTTACAGCGGCGGCAGCGGGGGCTGCGGTTGAACCTGACGCCGAGCCCGAGGTCGCACAACCGGCAAGCATAACCAGGCCTGCAACGATGACACCGCCCAGAAATTTTTCTGATAGTTTTTTCATAAAAATCCTCCGCCTCTTATTGAAGCCCCACTTTTTTTTTCGCGATACCGACCAAAGGTCCTAAGATTATTTTTTTTGAAACTTTATCTTGAATAGCTGGTTTTTTCTGTATGCATTCGAAACACCGTTCCCCGTCAATATTGCTGGCGTTTGCGGTTTTTTTCCTCGGACTCCCCGGTGCCCTTGAAGCAGAACCGAACACCCCGGCTGAGTTTTCTTCTCCGCTAGCGGCAGACCTTGCCCGCTTACAACAGGCCCAAGTGTCTCCTGCCGTCATGACAGCCTACGCCCATGCCCACGCTTCACAAGGTCAGCTGACTCAGACTGATCGCGAAAAGCTACGCCGACTGGGGGTTTCTCGTTCGGTTTTGCTCGCCGCCCTGGGTACCCCCCCGACAGCCCTCTCAGACCGCTTTTTCCGCCTCTATTTTGACCATCTGTTCTATCAAGGGCGAATCTATGGGGTAGATTTTGGACTCGCGCCTCACTTGCTTCAAATTCTTAGGACTGACCCCGCCACTCATATTTCGCTACAAGCCTACAACCAAGAAACTCTTACGTCGCAAGTGCTCAGCTGGGGCGGCTTGGGACTTCTTGTGGCCGGAGGCATCTACGGTGTTGCGACTGCCAATCCCTCCTATAACTCGGTAAACCAGACAATCAGCCTCAGCGCCGCCGCTGTGGGGGGGCTGAGTATGATCGTGGGAGTGTTCTTCCACGGGGCGGCTTATCAGTCGTTGTATCAGTCCTTATTGACGTATAATCAAGATCTTCTGCTCGCATCAAAAGGAGAAGCCCCATGAAACCCCTGTTCGTTGTGTTGGTCTTTTTCTGTATTCCGCTTTGGGGAGCCTTCGCCCAAGAGTCCCCACTCTCAGCCCCGGCGGCTCAAGTCTTAAAGCTGTCCCAAGCGGGGGTCAGTGAGGATGTTCTTTTAGCCTACATCCGGGGAGTTTCCACCCCCTTTCACTTAACGGCCGATAATATTATCATGCTTAAGAACGACAAAATCAGTTCCGTTGTTTTGATAGCCATGCTGAACCACGACACACCGGCGCCGACACCCGCCCCCTCCACGACAACAACGTCCACACCGAATCCTGACCCTTCGGCCGTTCCCGGTCCTTCCTTTTATTCACCACCGCCCATCATCTGGATTCACGAGCCCTGGGAATGGGGCCCCTACTACCACTGGAGGGATCGTTGGTGACAGAAAAAGTAGCGG
>JAJXVP010000284.1 GCA_021782055.1 bacterium
TTCCCAAAAGAACCAAGCCCCATGCCAACCTCTTCATTCATGCCCTACCTGCTCGTTAATTTAATGATCCTACTCTGTCTCGTCAGCCCTTGGCGCTTAAAGATTTATTAAAAACTATCAAAGTATCACCGATTTAAGAAAATTTATGAATTTACTCACAAAGAATAGTTTAGTTTAGAACCAAAAAAGGAGGTTGGGGAACCTTGACTCTGCGTGCCAAACTCGTTTTGTCCAACTTACTCATGGGGGTTGCCCCTGTCGTCGTCTTGGTAGTCGTCGCCACCACCTTTTCGGGAATCATGCAGGACGAAAGCCGGGCCGAACGACATGGTTCACCTCACTTTTTTGAAACAATGATACGGTCCCCCAACTTTCGCGACGCTGTCCACCGTGCCTTTGTCGTCACCCAGCGGATCAACGTTCTTTCCCTAAGCCCCCAGGGCCTGCCACCCGACCCTGCCATCTTTCAAAAATGGGATCAAGAATTAGCTACGGCGAATGCGGGGCTCGTTGTGCGTCAAGAAGGCCGACTCTTTGTGATGGGCAGACTTCTCAAAGGTCACAAGCTCCCCCCTTTACCGATTTTTGGCTCATTTCGCCCCCCCCGAAGTATTCACAGCCCCTTTAAGATCATTGGGAATCTCAATTTTCGCTTTTCGGATGGCACACCGGGTGCTGTCACCGTTTTGTGGAACAGTAGCAACTGGGACAAAGAACTTCACACCTTTACCTTTTGGCTCATTTTTACGTTTTCGATGACCTTGCTGGTGTTGGACACCTTATTTACCGGCCTCATTCTCCGCGAGGTCCTGAACCCCCTGGAACGCTTGCGACAAGCCGCCGAACGTATTGCCGATGGCAGACTCGAGCCCCCTGAAGATTCTCGGCGCCGTCAGGATGAATGGACCCCCCTGTTTACCAGTTTTGAAACCATGCGCCGAACCTTGGCCGCGAATCGTGAGCTTGCACTAAGTTACGAAGCCGACCGCAAAGAGCTGATCTCGCACATTGCTCATGATCTACGCACGCCCATCACCGCCATAGGGGGCTACGCCCGCGGCATTCTTGAAGGCGTCGCGAATACCGAAGAAAAGCGACGTAATTACCTTGAAATCATCTCGACCAAAGCCCGTGATTTAGAGCGAATGGCCCAGGAGCTGTTTTTTTTATCAAACCTGGATCGCAACGCCGTTCCCTACGATTTTCAGCGCATCAACGTTCGGGCCTTTTTAGCAGATTCTGCTGAGGAACTGTCGCTGGACGGCAGTAGACGGGGATTAACGCTCACCGTAGCAAAGCTCCCGCCTGAAACAATTTTTGTTCAAGCAGATGTCACCAAGCTTCGTACGGTTTTTGTTAATTTGGCCGAAAACGCCCTCAAGTTCAAACGCGGTGACTCGGTCACGTGGACCTGGAAATCCTGGGTAGAAGAGCCCTATGTAAAAATCAGTCTTGCTGATACTGGAAAAGGGATTTCCGCCGAAGCCCTTCCTAAGATTTTTACTAGCTTTTACCGCGAGGATGCCGCCCGAACTTCATCCATTCCTGGTACCGGCTTAGGACTAGCTATTGTTCAGCGAATTATGAACGACCATCACGGTCGAGTCACTGTATCGAGCATTTTAGGTACCGGAAGCGAATTTACTCTTTGGCTGCCCTTGGCGCCGCTTTTCCCCGATAAGGAGGACGAATGACCATCTTACTCGTCGAAGATGACGAAGCTATCCGTAACCTAGAGAAAGACTACTTAGAAGCCGCAGGTTTTACGGTTCAAACCGCCGAACGGGGACCCGAGGGCATGGAAGCCAGCCTTAGGCCAGAGGTTGACCTGGTGGTTTTAGACCTGATGCTGCCCGAGCTTAATGGCTTTGAAATTTGCCGACGCTTACGCGAACAAAGAGAAGTCCCCATTTTGATTGTTTCGGCCAAAACAGATGATTTTGATAAAGTTAGAGCCCTTGGTCTGGGGGCCGATGATTACCTGGTGAAACCCTTTAGTCCCGCCGAGCTGGTGGCGCGGGTTAAGGCTCATCTAGCTCGGTTTGATCGTCTTACCGGAAAGAATGCCTTGGCTGACGTCATCGAGCTAAGGGGCCTCCGTCTCAATCGGTCAGCCCGACGGGTGTGGGTTGACGACCAAGAAGTGACCCTGACCTCAAAAGAGTTTGACGTGCTAGAACTGTTTGTTACCAACCCCTCCCGGGTCCTCTCGAAAGAAGAAATTTTTGATCGCGTCTGGGGTTTGACTTATGGTGATGTATCCACGGTAACGGTACATGTTCGAAAAATTCGCGAAAAGCTGGCCGACACCGGTGATGAACCCCGGTATATCAAGACCCTTTGGGGAGCGGGCTACCGCTTAGATCCTTAAGAACTTGAGGGTTAAGATAAAAAAAGCGGCCCCTAAGGCCGCTTCTTCTATGGTAAGAGAACTTACTTGTTGACTTTATATTTGCGATTGAACCGCTCGATACGACCGGCAGTATCAACCAACTGCTGTTGACCCGTGAAAAAGGGATGTGAGTCAGCCGAGATTTCCACCGTAATCAGCGGATACTCTTTTCCGTCGGTGTACTTGACTTTATCTTTGCTGGTCATGGTCGAACGCGACAAAAACATCTTACCGGTGAGACCGTCTTTAAAAACCACAAAATCGTATTTGGGATGAATGTCCTGCTTCATGGACGCGTGCTCCTTGCGAAAACTTCCAGGCATAATAAATCAGATCCTGGTAATGGTCAAGGACTACGAAGGACTCCTTGTCAAAAAGCACGGCTTTCGGCAAACTGAGGCCCATGATTAGAATCAATGAAAATTATCAAAAGCTTCAAGCCTCGTACCTTTTTGTGACCGTAGCGCGTAAAGTTGAGGCCTTTCAAAAAGCCAACCCCGACAAGAAGATTTTACGGCTAGGCATTGGGGATGTTACCCTCCCCCTGACGCCATCTATTGTCCAAGCATTTCATCGTGGGGTTGATGAGATGGCACAAGATTCTACTTTTAAGGGCTACGGTCCAGAACAAGGTTACGCTTTTCTTCGCGAAGCCATTGCTGAACATGATTTTGAAGCTCGAGGAGCGAAAGTTGGTCCCCATGAAATCTTTGTCAGTGACGGGTCGAAATGCGACACCGGCAACTTTCAAGAACTGTTTTCTCAAGAGCTTAAAATTGGCATACCAGACCCCGTGTACCCCGTCTATGTTGACACCAATGTCATGGCGGGGCGGACAGGTTCGGCTGTTAATGGGCGTTATGAAGGGCTGACCTATTTAAATGCCACGAAAGCCAATGGTTTTGTCCCCGAAATTCCCTCCCAGCCTCTGGACCTGATCTATCTTTGCTTCCCTAACAACCCTACGGGGGCTGTAGCCACACGAGCCCAATTAAAAGCCTGGGTCGACTACGCCCGCCAGCACCAAGCGTTAATTTTATTTGACGCCGCCTATGCCGCTTTTATTCGCGACCCAGAGATTCCCCACTCCATCTTTGAAATTGAAGGCGCACGCGAATGCGCTGTCGAATTCCGTTCGTTTTCGAAGACCGCTGGCTTTACCGGGGTCCGGTGCGCCTATACCGTCATCCCTGACACGGTATTGATTTCGGATGAGCAAGGAAAAAAACACCGACTTCTCGATTTGTGGAATCGTCGGCATAGCACCAAGTTCAACGGGGTGTCATACCCGGTACAAGTTGCCGCCGCCGCCGTGTATACCGACCAAGGAAAGAAAGAAGTCCGTCAGCTAACCGATTACTATATGGAGAACGCTCGATTGATTCGCCAAGCGGTAACTCAAGCCGGCTTAGAAGCCACCGGCGGCGAAAACGGGCCCTATGTTTGGGTAAAAGCCGGTACCGACAGCTGGAAGGCCTTTGATGAGATCCTTGAAAAGGCCCAAGTTGTGGTGAC
>JAJXVP010000285.1 GCA_021782055.1 bacterium
AGAACGTTAGTTTCAGGACTACAACCACAACCCTGGTTAACGTCTGTCTCTGTCGCCTCTGGCGATCCGCTTGGAACAATTCCGAATGCTCAAACCTTGACAACACCCCCCACTCCTACGCGACATCAACTGATGGTGTTTGATCAGCAATTGGGTGAAATCGTGAATCCTCTCTTAGTATTCCCACCTAGGGCCGACGAGCGTTCACCAATTATTCTCGATGTGAAATTGGTAGGGGATTCTCCTGAGTCTTCCGCGTCTTTGTTTGCTCATTCGCATTTTAGTGTGGGGTATTGGACTCTTTATGTCGATGCCGTTGACCCGGGGAGTAGCGACTCTGGTAATAGTCAGAAAGGTTTGTATTCTGTCTCAGCTTATTTGAATGGGAATGAAGTGTTCCGTACAGCCTTGACCAGCCTTCAAGATAAGAATGGACAATTTACCATAAAAGGGACAGGTAAGCCTTTAAGCGACGTGATTGTGGGGGATCATGAATGGCGCTTGGGCAAGATTTTCCTGAATCAAGGGACGAATATTCTTGAACTGGTGGTAAAAGATTTTCAAGGAAAAGAGTCGGGAAAGACCTTTCATATTTTAGGTAGTAGTTCCTGATCGTGTCAGCTGTTAAAACGTACTCAAGTCGACCTGTTGATGAATCTTCTCGTCTTATTTCTTGTGATTTGTGTGGTTCGGGGCAATTTCGCCCGCATTGGGACTGTCAGGAGTTTTCTTTTGTCCAATGCTTGGGTTGTGGGGTAATTTACCAAAATCCTCAACCGCTCACGGAATCGATTCTGAAGCGCTACGATCAGTTGTACTTTGATTATGAAAAACAAAATGAAGCCGATTTTTTGGCATTAATGAAATTGGGGCTGAAAGATATCCAGTTTGACCGTAGAATCGGGGCAACGGGTCTGGGACGAAGTTTTTTAGATATTGGTTGCGCAACAGGAATGCTCTTGGAAGCGATGAAAGCAAAAGATTGGCAAGTCCAAGGGGTTGAGGTCTGTGCGGCTTCGGCTGCCTGGGGGCGTTCCCAGCGTGGGGTGGAGATCTTTCCTGGAACTCTGTCTGAGGCTGGTTTTTTTGATCAAAGTTTCGATGTGGTGCATTTCAGTCACTTGATTGAGCACGTCAATTTTCCACGTGAATTTATGAAGGATGTGGTTCGCTTGGTCAAACCCAAGGGCTGGGTGTTGGTCACCACACCTAATACGGATGGTTGGCAGGCCCGCTGGTTGGGCGCACAATGGCGCTCGGCCATAGCCGACCACTTATACTTGTTTTCAAAAAAGAATTTGTTACAGCTCCTCACCTCGTGCGGCTTAACCATTCGAGCTTTTCGGACGTGGGGTGGGTTGGCTCGAGGTCTTGGACACCCCTGGAAAAAGGCCGTCTTAGACCGCCTCGTCAAGGTTGTTGGAACAGGGGATGTCATGATGGTGGCAGCTCAGTTACCAGGTTAAGTCGGCGGTAGATGAAGAATGCGCTTTTGAAGAACTTGTGTCTCCAAGTTTAAGAGTTCTCCTAGGCGGATCAGATTGCGTAAGCGGGGAAGAACTTCCCACTGCTGGGAATCTAACTGATCGGCAAGCTCTAGACCAATTCCGGTGAGGGCTTCATACGCAAGAGTTTGTGCTACTGTGGATTGGGGTTTGAGTTGGTTTTGAGTCATTAATCCCAGCACTTTGCTGATGTATTCCAGGGTGTCGCTAGATAAAAAGTGGAGAGGGCCACTGAGGGTTTCTGCTAGCCAGCGAGAGACTTGAACTTGTAAACGTGCGTCTTCTAAAGGAATCTCGAATTCTCTGGCGAATCCAAATTCTTGTTCTAGTTGCCTCAACACCTCTTCAGATTGGTGGGGTAAGCCAACGGTTATGGCCTTCGCTAGGCGTCTGTTGACAACTAAGCCCACCAGGGCTTTGGTGACCGAAAGCGGTTCACTCCCTAAAAGTTTGGAATAAACTAAAGATTTGCGTAAAAGGGGAAACAGAGTTTCGGTGGCTTCGGCTAAAAGGTTCTCAAGGTCTCCACTCAGCATTCCAATAATTTGATCGCGTTCTCCTTGAGGTAGTTTCGTCAAATCAAAAGCCTGAGGAGGGTTCTGGTCTTGGGTGGGCCTAAGAAACAGGCTTACTCCTTCTTGAAGGTCTTCGACCAGAGCATAATGAAATTCCCAAGTTTGCAGGCGGGAAATCTCGGTAAACTTCACTCGACCGCTGTACCGGAATACCTTTTCGGCGATTTGTTCTTTGGCTTGATCCAGGGAATCGAGGCGGTAATTCCCCAGAACTACCTCGTCTTCTAAATGAGTTTGAACAAAATGGTCTAATAAAAAAAGGGCGGCAGGATACGTCGCATCTTTCTTTTCAGGAAGAACGATTTGTCGAAAAAAATCTTCCCCGCTCAAGTAACCTGGAACAGGGGTTAAAGATAAGTCCTCAAGAAAATTAAATTCGACATCTTGCGCGGTCAAGTCGGTCATTAAGTCCAAGGTATGGGCTGTTTGGGCCCAAACCTCCAAAGCTTGGGGGTGGGTGGGTGAAGATCCTTCAAAAAGAACGTTCGACAAGAGCGCTTGTTCTCCCAAAACAATTTCTTTGGCTGTATGAAAAAGAAATTGCTCCTCTGGAGTACGATCAGAGAGTTGGGGCTGGGAGTGACTTGGCCATCGCAATTCAGCCACAAAACGTCGAAAATCTTGCTCTAAAGGCCATTGGAGATCTTCAAGAGCCTGAGTAACACACTCATCCAAGGTGTCTTGTAACTTCGTCATCACCTGTCTTAAAGGAGTTTTCCAGGTTGGAGCTTCCCCCTCTTGAGACAATTCTGCACAACCGCAGACTCCGCGCCAGCGTTCTACCCCATGACTGCAAGTACTGGAACAGCCCAAATCCTCATGGCCTCGTTTGAGTTTTACCAGTTCTTGGGGGGGGTGTCGTTCTAAGATAGCGCCGTAATTGCTGAGTTGTAGGTGGACAGTTTGAGAAAGATGTTCCCAAAGCGCAGCCAGGCACATATCCCCGAAGGGCTCCCAAAAACCAAACCAACGGCCATCTACAGAGGCTGAAACTAAAGGTCCTTCATTCTGATCCGCAATCTGTCGAATTTGATGCGCTAATTCTAAAGCATCTTTCAGCAAATGCCCACCGGCCATTCCCGCACTAAGGCTCGTTTGGGGAAAAAATACAGCCAAAGTGCCAGACGGCCTATCTATCGCAAAGGGACGATCCTGAGGTGCGCCTGAATTTCCTAAATCCGTCCAAGACGCTTCACCACGCTTTAAAAGTCCGTGAACTTGCCAAGGAGATAAAAGAATAAATCGGATGCCCCGTTCAATCAAAGCGTCTACTACCGGGAAGGAAATGGCATGTTCAGGAAGAATCATTCCTTCGGGTTTTCGTCCAAAATGATGCTGGAAAGCTTGAAGAGCCCAATCTAGTTGGAGCTCGAGGTCTTGGGGGCGGGCTAAAGGAAGGATAACTGAGTGGGGAAGTTGAGCCAGGGCATTTCCATGCCCCCAGGTTTCCAAACTTTCTCGATCAGCTTGCTGGACCCTTCGGTAGACATTGGGAGCTTCTCCCGCAAGCTCATCCAGCAAAAAAGGCGAAAAACTGAAGGTCATATATGTATAGTTATTCACGATCGATCGGACTTTCCCATGTTCCCCTAAGACTCGTGAAGCAGAATTCGCACCGTAGCATTCGTTGAGCAATTTTTTCCACTGAGTACGGCCTTTTCGTTCGGAAGAAAGATCTTAACGAAGCCCTGTCCAAGGGTCAAGACCAGGGGGAAGATAAAAATGACCAGCTAAAACAAATTCCTTCATTTCCTTTATTTTCGTTCTCAAAGTTAGCCTTGTAAAGGACAAATCCTAGGCCACTT
>JAJXVP010000286.1 GCA_021782055.1 bacterium
TGCTTCTCTGCAATGTCCTGTTGGGTTTGAGCACTTCCTTTGTTTCGCCGTTTACCTCGTTGTTCGGAGAACATGAAGTTGGCATGAGTTCCGTTCAATTTGGTGCCTTTATGGTGGCGACCGGTTTGGCCGGCATCGTTTTCAGTACCATCCTGGCGCGCTGGAGTGATACCCGGTTTTCTCGTCGGCAGGTCTTGCTGTTCGGGGCCCTTTTCGGGGCTTTGGGGTACGTCGGCTATGCCCTTGTCCGTGATCCTGTTTGGTTGACCGTGATTGGCTGTGTTTTTTTGGGTTTATCATCGGTCACCTTTTCGCAACTATTTGCCCATGCCCGCGAAGTCGTGGACCAAAGCGATATCCCAGAAGCAGAAGTTCCGCTCTATATGAATGTCTTTCGGCTGTCGTTTGCGCTATCGTGGACGGTGGGGCCGGCACTAGCGTCTTTGGTCATGCTCCAGTTCTCTTTTGTGGGAACTTACCTTTCTGCGGCCTTTTGTTTCGTGGCACTTTTTGTCGCTGTTAGAGTTTTTGTTCCTCAGCAAACCTCTCGAAGGCAAGTTCCCCAAACCGGGCTCAAGCAGACCTTCAAGGCCCTATCGCATCCCGAAGTTTTGGCAGCAAGTTTGGCCTTTGTTCTCGTTTTTGCGACGAGCTCGTTGCTGATGCTAAGCCTGCCGCTTTTTATTGTGGACACCCTTCATGGCACCCAGGTAGACGTTGGGGTGACGTTTTCTGTTGCCCCCTTTTTTGAACTACCGTTGATGTTCTTCATTGGAGCTCTCGCTTCACGACCGCACCGAGCGCACCACCAGACGAGACGAACGGCGAAGATCATCAGGCTAGGGATCCTTTTATTTGCGGCCTATTTTGTCGGCTTAGCTGTTGTTCGAGCCCCATGGCAAATCTACCCTTTACAAATCCTCAGTGCCGCTGTTACGGCCATCTTGCAAGGCCTGGCGATTAGCTATTTTCAGGATTTTTTACCAGAACAACAGGGAACGGCAACGAACCTGTATGTGAATGTGACCAACACAGGGCGGTTGATCGGTTATATCCTATTCTCGGGCTTAACATTCGGCCTGTCCTACCAAGCGATTTTTCTCATGAACTTCGTGGTCTGTATGGCCGCATTTCTCTTGTTGCTGGTGGTTCGTCGGACGACAGGAAGATTCCCGGATACTCTGGCGTCATCCCACGAAAACTATCGTGTCGGACACGAGCCGAGTGTCAGGATAGTATCAGAAAATACTTCAGAATAAACAAACCGCTGCTGCAATATAAGCTCCATCATGGGAGAGACTCAAATCGATAGGAACCTGTTCGGAACCGTTCTGGACGATCGGCCAAGAAAGTTGCCCATCTATCCTTCTGGGCCGTATGATGCTTAGCGACTGCCACCCAACTAGCTCATAGAGCAATTGCTGGGTAAGGTGACGAACCGCAGCAGCTTCTGCCGGAACCTGGTGAGGTGCTTTTCCTTGGATAAAGTTCTCAACACGATACAGTCCCTGAAAAGTTGATGCGGGGTCGGTTGCTAAGGCGTGTACCCAATCGTTGTCATGGTCCCACGAAATCCTAACGCTGTGAGAACCAAAAGTTAGCTCACCGACGTGAGAAGTTTCGGGATTTCCGATCACAGAAAATTGTTGAGGTGAGAAAATGACGTTGGGGATTAGCTTCTGGAAATACTTGAAACCTGCTTCTTTAGCGGCCCACAAGGCCCAAAGAACAAAATCGGGGTCATGGCCTTTCTGAATCATCAAGCGCTCAACACCCGTATAAACTCGCTTAAGAAAGCGTTCGTTCTGCGATTTGTGACGGGCGCCCTCAAGGCTCAGATCGACTACGTCGTTTCCGACCACTTTGGACCTAAAGAATTATGCGAAAAAAACTTCTTTTCAAGTTCCGAAAGGGTCCTAATGATTTTTGTCGAAATTTCGCGCGCCGCTCGCAACCCCAAAGCCAGTGATGACGTGTCGATAAGTTGGTAGTCGGCATAAAACCGTTCATGCCGACGGGGAAGAAAGCTGTGCGACTGTTGATTGATTCCACGTAAATAGATGCACAAAACCTTGAGTTTTTTTGAAGTTTGTTGGGCCTCAGTAACCAACCGACCGACACCGTAGGTAAAGTTTTCGGTATCAACTTTGCCGCTTCGACTTCGTGTTCCTTCAGGAAAAATCATCATGCTTTGTCCCCTGGAAAAGATATACTGAACACGCTTGAGAAACCTTTTCTGTTCCTCAATAGGACCTTGCCGTACAATAGGAATACATTTACCAAAATAACAAAACATTTTGAGTAAAAAACCACGGTAGAAATTTCTACGTTCGGGAGTATTCCAGGGAAACGCCTTGGAATCAAAGAATGGTCGCCAGGGTTCATTCATGGCCCAAATCAAAATCAATGAATCAATCATGGTTAAATGATTGGGGCAGATGAGGAGAGGCCCAGGTAAAGATTCAAGAGTATGGCGAAGTCCTGCTCGGAACTCCGCCAAATGGTGAATTCTGTACCCACGAACTAGTCTTAGCCAAAGAAAAATCACCAAGAAGGTAACAGGAACAAAGGCCTGCGCCACAAAATTTTGAAGCTTTATGGCGAGGCGTTCTGAGGTACCTAAGAGGGGAGCATCATTGGCAGTCATCCATTCGTCCTAAAACATCACCCAGCTGTCTTTTCAACAATCATCTTCACGGCATCACCGATAGTACGAATCTTGTCGGCCGCTTCGTCGTCAACGGCAATCGAAAACTCATCTTCAAAAGCTAAAATAATGTCAACTAAACGAGCCGAGTTGACACCTAAATCTTCAAGGATCTTAGTTTCTGGTGAAGCGGTTTTGAGAATCTCCTGATTTTTGGCAAAAGGCCCGATGATCTCGAGGACCTTCTTCATGGCTTCATCTTTCTGCATACCAACACCCCTCCTTGTGGGTTTGTGAAATTATAAAGGCCCTTAATTTGGCCATTTTTTAAAAAAAATACAAGCATTTACGTCACCAAAACCAAAACTTGCTTTGGCGAGAATCTGGAACTCATGGTCTTGAGTCGTGTGGACAATTTTGGCCGCATAGGGTTCGAGTGCGGGGTGGAGATCCTCGCAGTTGGGTGAACCATGAATAAACCCTTTGAAGAGTTGCAACACTGCCGCTACACATTCCAAGCCCCCGGCAGCCCCAAGTGCGTGACCAATCAACGATTTTGTTGAGTTGATCAAAGGGAAATCTTGAGGTTGAACCTCCAAAGCTGTCCGCCAGTTTTCAAATTCCAGGGGATCAGCCATGGTACCCGTCAAATGGCCATTGATCACCTGGATATCACTGGCTTTAAGCTGAGCTTCGGCCAGGGCCGCTTGTATACAACGCTGAACACCGATGGGGTTCGGTGAAGTCATACTGCCTTTACCGCGTTGACCGCCACTGTTCACATGTCCGCCTAAAACTTCAGCATAAATTCTTGCCCCTCGGGCTTGAGCACTCTCTAAAGATTCGAGCATCAACAGGCCCGCACCAGAGCCAGGAATGAAGCCCCCCGTCGAAGCGCTCATGGGGCGAGAGGCTTGTTCCGGGTGTTCATTGAAACCACGGCCAAGGACGCGCATGGCATCAAAGCATCCCCAAATAAAATGGGAACTTCCTTCTGCACCGCCAGCAAGCATCCGCCGTGCTCGACCCGCTTGAATATGATGATATGCATTGATGATAGCTTCGGTACCGGTGGTGCACGCACTAGAATTTGTGGTGACCTGCCCGCCAAGACCAAGTAACCCACCGACGAGAGCGCTGACGGCGCTTGCCATGGTTTGCTCAACCATACTGCTCCCGAGGCGGCGGGCGTTTCCAGCCGTAATCTGCGGCGCGACGATTTCGCACATGGT